>CALWIW010000014.1 GCA_944380855.1 uncultured Clostridia bacterium
CTCTCTTTACAAAAGGCAGACAGTATCCGGAAAGCTTCTCCATTGCCGCAACAGCTCGGGAAACCGCTATATCGAACTTTTCATGATAAATTTCCGACGCTCCGCCGTCCTCGGCTCTTGAATGAACTATCTCACAGGTTATATTAAGCCTTTCACACAGCTCTGTTAGGAATTTAAGCCTTTTATTAAGACTATCAAGCAAAGTAAGCTCTATATCAGGACGCATAATTTTCAGCGGAACAGAGGGAAATCCCGCTCCCGTTCCCACATCTACCATTTTGCAGTTTTCAGGAACTTCCACATATTTCAGCATTATAACGCTGTCAACAAAATGTTTTAAAGCTACTCCGTCCATATCGGTTATGGCGGTTAGATTCATAAACTCGTTCCATTCCACCAATGCTTTAAAATATATCTCAAACTGCTGAAGCTGGATTTGCGAAAACTCAATACCGTTTTCCTGTCCCCTTGCTTTTAAAATATCTGTAAATTCACTCATATTTTCACCAATCAGTTATCTTCTTTTCTGTTTCTTCTCTGGGCAAGCCAAATAAGCAAAACGCTTATATCAGCAGGAGAAACTCCGGAAATTCTGGAAGCCTGTCCTATATTCAAAGGCTTTACCTTATTGAGCTTTTCCTGAGCCTCAAGTCTCAGGCCTATTATAGTCTTATAATCCACATCTGTAGGAAGCTTTTTGCTTTCAAGCTTTCTCATTTGCTCAACCTGAGCCACCTGCTTTTTAATATATCCCTCGTACTTAATTTCCGTTTCAACCTGACTGAATATACTTTCGCTTATATTCGGTCTGCCTGTATCAAGAGATTCAAGGCATTTATAATCAATCTGCGGTCTTTTCAAAAGGTCTATCATTCTAACACCCGAGGTTACGGGAGATGTTTCACGTGAAACAAGTATATTGTTTAACTCCTCAGATGGTGAGAAAACAACCTTTTCTATTCTTTTCATTTCCTCAGCCTTGATTTTTTGTCTTTCCAAAAAGCTTTCCCAGCGGCTGTCGGTTACAAGTCCTATCTTTCTGCCGATTGGAGTAAGTCTTTCATCGGCGTTGTCCTGACGAAGAATAAGTCTGTATTCACTTCTTGACGTCATCATTCTGTAGGGGTCGTTTGCTCCCTTTGTCACCAAATCGTCTATAAGCGTTCCGATATAAGAGGAAGCACGGTCAAGCACAAGGCTTTCTTTTCCCAAAACCTTCATTGCGGCGTTTATACCTGCAACAAGTCCCTGAGCCGCCGCCTCTTCATATCCGCTTGAACCGTTGAACTGTCCTGCTCCGTACAGTCCGGGGAAATCCTTAAATTCCAACGTTGCGTTCATCGCCAGCGGGTCAACGCAGTCGTATTCTATAGCGTAAGCCGGACGCATTATAACTGCGTTTTCAAGTCCCTTAATGGAATGATAGAATTTAAGCTGAACCTCCTCGGGCAATGATGAAGACATTCCCTGCAAATACATTTCCTCTGTATCAAGTCCACATGGTTCTATGAAAAGCTGGTGCCTTTCCTTTTCGGAAAATCTAACAATTTTATCTTCAAGGCTTGGGCAGTAACGAGGGCCTACACCCTCAATCTTTCCTCCGTAAAGAGGCGAACGGTGTATATTATCAAGAATAATCTTTTTTGTTTCAAGGTTTGTCCAGCTTACATGGCAGACAACCTTATTTTCAAGGCTTCCCTCCTCCGTTTCATAGGAAAAAGGAATAACAGGCTCGTCTCCCTCCTGAACCTCCAAGTCGGAAAAATCTATGCTTCTTTTAAGAACACGTGCAGGAGTTCCTGTTTTAAATCTTCTTAAAGGAAGTCCCAAGTCTTTGAGGCTCTGACCCAAAAATGTTGCCGGAAAAATTCCATCCGGTCCGCTCTCATAGGACACCTCGCCAATGAATATTTTACCGCCCAAAAATGTACCGGTTGCTATAATAACGGTTTTTGCAAAAATTTCTGCGTTCATTCTTGTTTCAAGAACCCACATTCCGTCATTTTCAAAATTATCGGACTTTTTAACTGAAACTATTTCCGCCTGTTTCAATTCGAGATTAGATTGAAGTTCCAACTTGTGTTTCATTATCTGAGCGTATTGGCGGCGGTCAATCTGTGCTCTCAAAGAGTGAACAGCAGGGCCTTTTCCCCTGTTGAGCATACGCATCTGCAAAAGACTTTCATCTGCTGTTTTTCCCATCTCACCGCCCAAAGCGTCAACCTCACGTACAAGGTGACCCTTTGCTGTTCCTCCGATAGAAGGATTGCATGGGCAGTTGCCAACAGCGTCAAGATTTATTGTAAAAACAACTGTATTACAGCCAAGACGGGCAGCAGCCAAAGCCGCTTCAATTCCGGCGTGACCTGCACCGATTACAGCCACATCATAGTTTCCACCAAAATATTTCATTACCTTCCCACCTTATTTTTTTAAATCCGACCTGCAAAGGTTACTTTTTTAAATAAACGTCATTTCAGGTCGGGCGAGACTTTTGGCTCCGACCTGCAAAGGTTACTTTTAAAAATAAACTGCATTTCAGGTCGGGCGAGACCTTTATTTTTTATCCGACTTTTTTATTTCTGCCGTGCAAAGGTTCAGCTTAATCTTTAATTTCTACACACGGCAGGCGAAACCTTTATTTTTATATCCGCCTTGCAAAGGTTAAACTATAAATTAACTTTCATTTCAAGGCTGGCGAGAACTTATTCTTATTATTTAGAATAGCTCGCTCTCATTTAACTTTTTTACTTACACAATCATACAATAAAACAGATATTTATTCAATATCTTTATTACTCATTTTTCTTTTTAAAAATTACAAAATTATTTATGGTAGGGGCGGATTATATATCCGCCCCTACAGCATTTTACAAACACCATTTCCGCTTTAAATCCGATTTTTTATTAACATTATTTCAATACAATGTGGAAACTTTTATTATTTATAATTTTTTATCTCAATATAAAATTATGAGCGGATTACATATCCGCCCATAGAAATCTTATTATATTAAATATCAATTCCGAGTTAAAATCGATTTTTTATCAACATTTCTTTAATACAATGTGGAAAAAAATTCTGATTGTGAGAATAGCCACTCTAAATGATTAAAACAAACTCTTACCCGCCGCATAACGTGCACCAACTGACAATGCAAAGTCATCCAAGGCGGAACTAAAAAAATTCTAAACGATAAACAAAACTTTTCCCCAACCCATAACGAACGGTGTCTGCCATAGAGAAGTCATACAAAACAGCTATAAAAACTTATCTGTGAGAATAGCTACTCCTAATAATAAAACAAACCTCACCCCGCCGCATGGCGTAAGTTTTCTGACAAATGAACCTGTCCCAGGCGGAACTAAATTACTTGCCGACACAGAAGTTGTGGAATACTCGGTCTACTACTGTTTCGCTTACACGTTCGCCGGTCAGCTCTAATATGCAGGAAATTGCGTCCTCAAGGGAAACTGTAACTGCATCGTATGTCATTCCCATTTCTAATGCTTCTTTTGCTTCTTTCAGGGATTTTAAAGAATTTAATACGGCATCTCGCTGTCTTTCGTTGGAAAGTATGCCCTGTGACGGGTCAAAGTTTTCCGCTCCGCAGATTTCCGTTACGGCGTTTGTCAGGCTTTCAAGTCCGGTATTATTGGCGGCTGAAATGTAGACTATCTTCTTTACATAGTCCTTTATTATGTCATCATTAAGCTCTTTTTCCAGGTCTGTTTTATTTACAACGGCAATGCAGGGAGTTCCTTTCAGTTCTTCCAAAAGCTCCATATCGTCATCATTAAGCTTTGATGAGTTATCAAAAACAGCTAAAACCAAACCGCAGTTTTTTATTCTCTCCTTTGCCCTTGAAACACCTATCTGCTCAACCTTATTGTCCGTATCTCTTATTCCGGCAGTGTCGCTGAGTCTTAAAATAACGTCGCCCAAAACAACAGTTTCTTCTATTATATCCCTTGTTGTTCCCGGGATTTCTGTGACAATGCTTTTTTCACAGCCGGCAAGCAAATTCATTATAGTTGATTTTCCTACGTTGGGCCTGCCCACAATTACGGTATCTATTCCCTCTTTAACAGCCTGTCCCACATCATAAGTTTTCAAAAGGTCGTTAAGTTCTTTTTCAGATTCTTTAATACTGTTTTCCAAGGCTTCAAAAGAAACCTCCGGAATATCCTCCTCGGGATAATCTGCCCAAGCCTGCAAATGGGCTGTTCTGGTTAAGATATCCTCTTTTACCTTATCTATTCTCTTTCGCAATGCACCTTCACGTACGGAAAGGGCGGCTCTTGCGGCAGCTTTGCTTTTAGCACCTATAATATCCATAACTGATTCAGCCTCAGTTAAATCTGTTTTACCGTTTAAGAAAGCTCTTTTCGTAAATTCACCTGCTTCGGCAAGTCTTGCACCGTTTTTCAGAACCGTTCTCAAAACCTCACGGGTTACAAAAATTCCGCCGTGGCAGGAAATTTCCACCACGTCCTCACCTGTATAGCTGTGAGGTGCTTTAAAAACAAGGGACACTACCTCGTCAATGCACTGTTCATCATCGTAAACTTTTCCGTACAGTGCCGAATATCCTTTAAGCTCAGAAAGCTTTTTTCCTCCTGCGGATTTAAAAACATTATCTGCAATTTCAACGGCTCTGTCCCCCGATATTCTTATAACGCCTATACCGCCTGCACCCTGTGCCGTGCTTATAGCCGCAACTGTATCAAATTCACTCATTTATAACACCTCTATTTTTTATTTCCGCCTTGCAAAGGTTTAATTTAAAAACAAACGTCGTTTCAAGGCGGGCGAAACCTTTTCATTATTCTTTGGAATGGCTCGCTCTTATTTAACTTTGTTTTTTATTTGTTTCACGTGAAACAATAAATTTCACACTTTAATATTCTCTTTAAATAATTGTTTATTATATACCCATCAACATTCATATTTATCCGCTGAAATTTTCCATTCTAATATATATTTATATAAAATATTATACTATAATATTTTATATAAAGATAATCATTCCAAAGCGAAAAAGAAAACCCTTGCCCCGCCGTGAACTCCATCTGATTTTTAAAACAAACCTTTCCCACGGCGGAATCAAAAAAAACGGCGGAGATAAAAAAAGACGGAAATGTATTATCATCTCCGTCCTTTAACTTAATTATTTATCAATTCTGCCGTAAAGGCCGGTTGCTCCGCCCTCATTGATAGGTTTGCGTTCTGCCAAAGGCTTGCTGTCGCCGGAACGCTTATCATAACCGTCTCTTTTTGAACCGGAGAACTTATTGTTATATCTTCCCTTTTGACCGAATTTTCCGCCTCTCGGATTTCTTCTCTGAGGCTTCGGTGCTTTCGGGTCCGGACCTATAACCACATGACGTGCGGCGTTTTCACCCTCGCTCCAGGATATTGCACCGTTTACTTTCTGAACCGCAGTATGAATTATTCTTCTTTCATATGGATTCATAGGCTCCAAAGAGGTTTTTGCTCCTGTTTTTACAGCCTTGAAAGCAAGCTTTCTGCCTAAAATTGCAAGAGTCTCTTCTCTTTTTTCTCTGTAATTTCCTGTATTAAGAGTAATTCTGTAATAGTTATTATCCACGTGATTTGCAACAAGACCGGTAAGATACTGCAAAGCGTCAAGGGTTTCTCCCCTTCTGCCTATAACATATCCGACCTCTTCGCCCTCGATGGATATCTCCACACCGTCTTCCTTATCGTGCTTTTCAACAGTAAGATTTTCAGCTCCCATTGCCTTTAAAACATTTTTAAGATACTCAACAGCAGTTTCAACGGGACTTACTTCAATGTAAACTCTTACCTTTGCCGGACTTCCTCCGAACAATCCTAATCTTTTCTTTTCGGGCATCTTTAAGATTTCAAACTCGGTTTCAAAGGTTTCAACGCCAAGCTCTTTGCAGGCATTTTCCCTTGCTTCATCTACAGTTGCACCTACTCCGATAGCTTCCTTAATCAAAATTTCACCTTCTCGGAACAATAAAAATTTCTTATTTTTTCTCGTTTAACGTTATATATAGTCCGCGGTAAGCGGATAAATTTCAAAAATTTTGTAATATTACACTTTAGTTCGCTTAATTACTGCAACTTTTCCGCATTTTTTTCCTGTATACGGAGAAGTGCCACGTGCTGTGCCTCCATTTTACCGCCCATTTTTGTGGCGTTATAGAATTTATGAAGGACAAGGCTCTGAACAAATCCCAAAACAGTTGATACTATCCAATAGAAACCAACGGCAGCGGGAACGCTTAAAGCAATCCAAGCCGAGAACAAAGGCAATACAAAAAGCATAACCTTCATACAGCCCTGCATCTGGTTGCCCTGAATCTTTGTCATGGCAAACTGTGAGCCGATTGAGGTTAAAAGACACAGTGCCGGAATTATATAATATATTCCGCCTGCAACGCTTGGTGTTGACAAAAGGTCAAGACCTAAGAAATTAAAGCTTTGGTTAAACATGGAAATATTTGCAATATCGCTTGCGGAGAATATTTCCGAAATAAAACTTGAATTTTGAATAGCCGGGAAAATATTTACAAATTCAATCTGCTGATAGAAAGTATTTGAAGATGTTTGAAGTCCCGGTATGGAGTTCATAAAACCTACAGCGTCGTTTACCGACTGAGCAGAAAGGTGAAGGGTATTGGTAAGCGGATAGGCAACGCTGTAAAAAACTCCCAAAAGAACAAGCATAGGCAGGATTGAAGTAAGGCATCCGCTCATAGGAGAAGTATTTTCTCTCTCATAAAGCTTCTGCATTTCCTGATTAAGCTTGTTTCTGTCGTTTGCGTACTTTTCTTTCAAAAGCTTCTGCTTTTCCTGAAGCTTTTGGTTTGCCGCCATAGATTTTTGCTGTTTAATTGAAAACGGGAATGTGATTATCTTAATAATCAGGGTAAATATAATAATCGCTATACCGAAGTTCTTAACGATAAGCAAAGGCCACCACAGCAAGTAGCCCAATACAAAACCAATGTAGTTGAATATTTGCATCATGGTTAAACTACCTCACAATTAGCTTTTCCTTTTTTTCTTTTCGGGAACGGGGTCAAACCCGCCTTTCGAAAAAGGATTACATCTCAAAATTCTCCATACGGTCATAAGTCCGCCCTTAAAAGCACCGAAACGCTCAATGGCTTCAAGTCCGTACTGAGAACAAGTGGGATAATATTTGCACTTCGGAACAGTCCTTGGTGAAATATTTTTTCTGTAAAATCTGATAAGCTGTAATAAAATCTTTTTCATAATCAAAGTCTTAATAACCAAACAATCCGAAATTTTTTTATACCAATTTTTAAGTAGGAGACTTTACGTCCTCAATAATCAATCCCGCAGTTTTCAAATGACTTTGCATACAACTTAAAACATCTGTGCTTTTTACATAGGGAGTTTTACCTCTGGCAACAAAAACAATGTCGTACCCCTTTTTGATATCTCCCTCAAGCATATAGAAAGCCGCCCTGATAACTCTTCTTGCTCTGTTTCGCTGGACAGCTTTTCCGATTTTCTTGCCGGTAGTGATTCCGTAACGCAGGTTATTTGAATTATTTTTTATTATATAAGTAACAAGCAAAGGGCTTACAAAAGATCTGCCTCTCTTATAAGCTCTGGAAAATTCTCTTTTTTCTTTTAAAGTGAGGGCATCACTCATTAAAATCACCTTAAACCGGAAATTTCGTCAAACACATATAAGCAGCAGAAAACTCTGCCGCTTACCTTTGACTGAAATGAATTTTAAAAATACAGACCACAAAAAGGTGGCCTGTATTTTAACCTTTTTTATTAATCAGTAAGAAAGTCTCTTTCTGCCTTTTGCTCTTCTGCGAGCCAATACTTTGCGTCCGTTTCTGTCAGACATTCTCTTTCTGAAGCCATGCTCTTTTTTTCTGTGAAGCTTTTTTGGCTGGTAAGTTCTCAGCATTTAAAAATCCTCCCTTCGGATACATAACCTTGCACCTTAGCATTATATATTACTTTTGAAAATACGTCAAGGGTTTTACCTTTATTTTTCCGTCTATATCCGTAAAAAAAGAACTTTTTTTATTAATTATTTTACAAAAAATGCACCCACATAAAATATTTCATATAAAATTGAAAAGAATAAACAAAAAGTCAAATTTTAAAAAAGCAAATTTGCACAGTGACAAAAGCTTCTTATGTTGAAAAAAATTAAAAAATAAGTTTACAAGGTAATTTTTTTTTGCTACAATATATTATGAGAAATAGTGGAGGGGTATCGCCTTTTTTCCGCTTTTTATATACACGAAAATATCCGAAAAGAAATTACGCTTTTTTTCGGCTTGTTTTCTGTAACTAAAAATATGTTTGGAGGTATTATATGGAATCCTTTAACGAGGCATGGGATATTATCTGCGATTACTGCAAAACCAAAATTACAGATGTTGCCTATAAAACATGGATAAGCAGAATTGTTCCCAAAAATCTCGATTTTGAAAAAGGCGAAGCAGTTTTGCTTGTTCCGAATGATTTTCATCGTCAAACCCTCATCAGATGCTACACGGTTTTGCTTAACGAAGCATTTAACGCAGTTTTCGGAATCGGATTTAGTGTAAAATTTGTAATTCCCAGCGAAGTGGGAGAAGACAACAGCAATAAAAAAGAAGAAACAGAGGATACTTTCCTTGACACAAACTATGAGTATACCTTTGATACCTTTATAGTAGGTTCTTCAAATAAGTTCGCTCATGCGGCTTCCTTGGCAGTTGCCGCAAATCCGGCAGGTGCATACAACCCATTGTTCCTTTACGGAAATTCAGGTCTCGGCAAAACCCACCTTTTGCTGGCAATAGGCAACGACATTAAAAAGACTCACCCTGAAAGCCATATACTTTATATAAAGGGTGACGACTTTACAAACGAACTTATTGAATCAATCCAAATGAACAGAACTGCCGAGTTCCGTCAGAAATACAGACAGACCGACGTTCTTTTAATTGACGACGTTCAGTTTATCGGCGGCAAGGAAAGAACACAGGAAGAGTTCTTCCATACTTTTGACACACTTTTTAATGATAAAAAACAGATAGTTTTGACATCTGACCGTCCTCCAAAGGAAATTAAAACTTTGTCAGAGCGTCTGCGTTCACGTTTTGAATCCGGACTTTTGGCTGATATTCAGCCTCCGGACATAGAAACACGTATCGCTATTATAGAAAGAAAAGCTCAGCTTCTTGATTTGAAAATTCCGGACGAGGTATGCGAGTTTATAGCTTCAAAAATAAAAACAAATATCCGTCAGCTGGAAGGCACAGTTAAAAAGCTTAAAGCCAAGAGCCTTTTGAACGGAGAAAGACCAACAATTGCCACAGTTCAGGAAATTATTTCCGATATTTTGAATAACGATGTTCCCCCGGAGCTTACAGTTGAGAAAATCGTAGACGAGGTTGCGAGAACTTTCGGAGTTGCTCCCGAGGATATACGTTCAAAGAAGAGCAGAAAGGCAAACATTAACCATGCCCGTCAGATTGCAATTTACGTTGTAAGAGAGCTTACTCCCCTTTCTATGGTTGCAATCGGAGAAGAGTTCGGAAACAGACATTATTCTACAATTGTCTACACCGTTCAGCAGATTGAAGACGAAATGAACAACGATTCCAAGGTAAGAGAAACAGTAGAAGACATTATAAAGAATATAAGGGACAGATAATGACCGTTTTTGACTGAATTTGTGAAAAAACAAGGGGTATTTTTATCCACAAAAGTTTCAACATTCAACACACATAATTAAACCCTTTGTTTATATGTGGATAACAAGTTGAAATGTTGATAAGTATTCAACATTCTTCCAATTTTTCGGAAGTAAAATTTTTACTTGATTTTTTTCGATGAATACTTAATTTTTTTTAGTCTTAAACATTTCAACACCCCCTACTACTACTACTCTAAATTAATCATATTCATATCAAATCATATGATATGAATAAGGGCTTTCGGCAAAAAGGAATGTTGAAAAAAGGAGCGATAAAGAAATGAAATTTAACTGTTCAAGAACAGACCTTGCCAATGCGGTAACTAATGTTTCCAGAGCGGTTTCAAGCAAAACTACAATTCCTGCACTTGAAGGAATTCTTATGAGGGCAAAGGACGGAAAAATAATTCTTTCCGCCTATGATTTGGAAATAGGAATAACCACAAAAATAGAGGCTTCGGTTTTAACACCGGGAGAAATTGTTGTTTCAGCAAAGCTTTTCTCTGAAATTGTGAGAAAGCTTCCGGAAGAAGTTGTAACCATTGAAACAGACGAAAGACTTATAACATACATAACAAGCGGACAGGCAGATTATCAGATAGTGGGAATAAGCTCGGTTGAATTTCCCGACCTGCCTACCTTTGAAACAACAGACGAATTGATAATAAAAGAAAGCCTTATCAAAAACATGATAAAGCAGACATTATACGCTGTGTCTGAAAACAATGCAAAGCCTATTTATACAGGTTCTCTCTTTGAAATCAAGGATAGAAGTCTGAAAATAGTTGCGGTTGACGGATTCAGAATGGCAATCAGAACAGAAGCAATAGATTACGACAGGGATACAAGGTTTGTTATTCCGGGAAAAACCCAGTCTGAATTTTTAAAGCTTTTGGGAAACGATGAAGAGGAAAATGTGTCTTTGATTGTGGGCGAAAGACACGTTATGTTTAAAGTAAAGGAATATTCCATAATTTCAAGACTTATTGAGGGAACTTTCCTTGACTATGAAACCACAATTCCAAAGACAGAAGAAACTGTTGTAAGCATAAATACAAGAGTTTTGATAAACTCAGTTGAAAGAATGGCTCTTATAACCAGCGAAAAAATCCAAAGTCCTGTTAAATTTACTTTGACAGGTGACGAAATCAGGCTTTCCTGTTCAACTGCTGTAGGAAAAGCAGCCGATGTTTTGAGAACAAACATTGCAGGAAACGACGTAACAATCGGATTTAATCATAAATATCTTTTGGACGCATTGAAAAATGCAGAAACCGACGAGGTAAAGCTTATTATAAACGGAGGACTTTCTCCGATGATAGTTAAGCCTGTTTCGGGAGATTCTTTCCTTTTCCTTGTTGTTCCTATGAGATTGGCGTAATTTTTAGATTTTTTATATATTATCAGAGCAAAATTTTGAGATTCAAAAGGGACCAATGTCCCTTTATCAGGTGGTTTGGAGGACAGCGTCCTACAAGGTCTTGTGCGGATATAAAAGAAAGATGGTGTATTAATTATTTATGAGATATGAAAAAATAGAATTGAAGGACGGGGAGGAATTTATCCGTCTTGATAATTTGTTAAAGTTTGCGGGAGCGGCTGAAACCGGCGGTCATGCAAAGGTTATGATTCAGTCGGGAGAGGTCACCGTAAACGGAGAGGTCTGCACAATGAGAGGCAAAAAAATGCGTAAAGGCGATACCGCCGTATGCAATGACGTTACTGTTGAGGTGTTTGGAAGTTGAAGCTTTTAAAACTGAACTTTAAAGGATTTCGTAATCTTGAGGACGGAGAAATTGAACCCGGTGATAAGGTAAATGTTATTTACGGGGAAAATGCTCAGGGAAAAACAAATCTTTTAGAGGCGGTTTGGGTTTTGTGCGGTGCTCACTCCTTTCGCGGAGCAAGGGACAGCGAGCTTATAGGCTTTAACAGCAGCAACGCCAAGCTTTACGCTGAGTTTTATTCCCAAAACAGAGTTCAAAACGCACAGATAAGCTTTTATCCCACACAGAATAAAAAAGACAAAAAAGAAATACTTATAAACGCAATACCTAAATCTGCCGCAGATTTGGTGGAAAAAACAGGTGCGGTTGTGTTTTCTCCCGAGGATTTAAGCCTTGTAAAAAGCGGTCCTGCTTTCAGGAGAAAATTTATTGACAGTGCAGTTTGCAGACAAAGGGTAAAATATGCCACTCTTTTGGGAAAATACAATAAGACTCTGAATCAAAGAAACGCTTTGCTTAAAGACATACCCAAGCACGGCGAGCTGATGGATACTTTGGAAATATGGGACAGCACATTGTCGGCTTTGGGCGGAATGCTCATCAAGGAAAGAATAGATTTTATAAAAAAGCTTGATATTTGTGCAAAGGAATATCACGACGGTATATCCTCGGGAAGAGAAATCTTAAAAATCACCTATGATACGAATTTTGAAACAGAGGGTCTGAGTTATCAACAATTGGCGGAAGAAATGTTGAAAAAATTAAAGGCTCAGGTAAAAGAGGACATAATGAGAGGATATACGGGAACAGGTCCTCACAGAGATGACATAAATATGGAGATAAACGGGGTTTCAGCAAGAAATTTCGGTTCTCAGGGACAGCAGAGAAGCACGGTTTTGTCCTTAAAATTGGCAGAGGCAAAGCTTCACAAGGAAATA
Organism: uncultured Clostridia bacterium; assembly: GCA_944380855.1. GTDB lineage: Bacteria > Bacillota > Clostridia > Oscillospirales > Acutalibacteraceae > Limousia. The sequence goes on from CALWIW010000014.1 coordinate 12,403, forward strand.
ACGGGAGAAAATCCCATAGTTTTGCTTGACGATGTGCTGTCGGAGCTTGACAACAGACGTCAGGATTATCTCCTTAACAAAACGGAAAATTATCAGGTGTTTATTACCTGCTGTGAAGAGTCAAATAAACAGCAGCTTAAAAACGGCAGGATTTTTAAAATAGACAAAGGCAAGGTGCGTCTTATGTCCTCCTTGTGATTATAAAGGCGGTGGTCAGATGTATCTGCATTTGGGAGAAAATACGGTGGTGACTACCAAAAGTATTCTGGGAATTTTTGACCTTGATACTACCACCATATCAAAAAACACAAGAGATTATCTTACAAAAGCCGAGAAGGAAGGAAATGTTGTAAATGTTTCAACAGAGCTTCCCAAGTCTTTTATAGTTTGCTGTGAAAATAATAAAACTACAGTGTATATCAGTCAGATTTCAAGCCGAACCTTACTAAAAAGGAACAACGGGCTGAGAAAGGATATGTTAAAATGAAGCTTGCTGTATGTCCGTACTGCGGAAAAAAAGTACCCTATTTCAGGTCATTTGTGATAAAATCCAAGTGCGACTATGTATGCCCGAAATGCAAAAGAGAATCAAAGATAAGCGTTGATACGAAAATGAAAATTCCCTTTTGTATAGCTTTGGTTATTTCATTGGGATTTATAATTTTTAATTTGGCAGTTAACGGTCCGGAAAATATTTTATTATTGGCTGTGAGCATTCTTCCGATTTTAATTTTTTATCTTCTCGTTCCATTTTTTATATATCTTAAACCTTATCTCAAATATAAAGACGAGGTTCGGGTAATGCCTAATAAAAATTCAAAAAGAAAAAGTGCAAGGTGAAGCTGATGTTTAAATTGCCTGTTTGTCCCTACTGCCGTACGGTTTATAGGTACAATAGAGTCAGAAAAATAGAATTAAAGGAAAAAACTAAGGGTTGCTATCACTGTAAAAAGGAATTTAAGATAGAGAGATTTAAGGGATTTTTTGTGCTGGGAGCAGTTGTTTTTGTTTTGGCTGTTGCCACAAACCTGTTTTTGCTTAACAGTCTTGAAACCTTGAATTTAACACCGTTACTTGTTTTTACGGTTATTTATGTTATACTCGGATTAATATGTATTCCGTTTTTTATAAATTTTAAAAAATCAGAAAATAAAAGCAGGAAAAAATAATAAAACGAATAATCAGGATATTTAATACTCAGATAACGACGGTTGCGTGAATAAACAGTCCTGTTAAAGGAGGGCAAAATTTTGGAAACAAACAATACAAACAATATAAACGGCAACGAAATTACAAAGGTTGAAACCGAATACGGTGCAGACGAAATACAGGTGCTTGAGGGACTTGAGGCGGTAAGAAAACGCCCGGGTATGTATATAGGCTCTACTGGCCCTAAGGGTCTTCATCATCTTGTGTACGAAATTGTGGACAATGCAATTGACGAGGCTCTTGCAGGCTACTGCACAAAAATAGATGTGTCTATACTTCCGGACAATGTAATTGAAGTAAAGGACAACGGCCGAGGAATACCTGTAGGAATAAATAAAAAGACAGGTCTTTCAGCAGTTACCGTTGTTTTCACAGTTCTTCATGCCGGCGGTAAGTTCGGCGGAGGCGGATACAAAGTTTCCGGCGGTCTTCACGGAGTAGGTGCGTCTGTTGTAAACGCCCTTTCTACATGGCTCGAGGTAAAGGTTTGCGACGGAGAGGATTTGTATTTCCAGAGATTTGAAAGAGGAAAGCAAATTGACGACATAAAAATTATCGGAAAATCCACGGACAGAGGTACTACCGTTACCTTTAAGGCTGACCATGAAATTTTCCAGGAAACAGATGTTTACGACTATGAAATTTTGGAAAAAAGACTGAGAGAGCAGGCTTTCTTAAACGCAGGCGTTCATATTGAGCTTTCCGACAAGAGAGATCCCGAAAACATAATTTCCAAAAACTTTGTTTACGAGGGCGGTATAAAAAGCTTTGTAGAGTATATTCACAAGAAAAAATCCCTTGATGTTATTCACCAAAATGTGATGTATTTTTCGTCAACAAACGAAGACGACACGGCTTCCGTTGAGATTGCAATGCAGTACAACGACAGCTACAACGAGTTTATTTTGTCCTTTGCAAACAATATTCATACAACCGACGGCGGTACTCACGAGGAAGGCTTTAAGCGTGCCTTAACAAGAGTTATGAACGACTATGCAAGAAAGTTCAATAAGCTCAAGGATTCCGACAAAAACCTCAGCGGTGAGGACGTAAGAGAGGGTCTTACAGCTATAATCAGCGTAAAGCTGAAAGAGGCTGAATTTGAGGGACAGACAAAGGCAAAGCTTGGAAATACAGAAATAAGAACTATGGTTGACAAGCTTATAAGCGACAAGCTTTCTGCATTTTTGGAAGAAAATCCGGGAATCGCAAAGGTTATTTTTGAAAAGGCACTTGCCTCTTCCCGTGCAAGAGAAGCCGCAAGAAAAGCAAGGGAAAGCGTGAGAAGAAAATCTGCCCTTGAAAATACAAAGCTTCCGGGAAAGCTTGCTGACTGCCAGTCAAACGACAATCAGATTACCGAAATTTACATCGTAGAGGGAGATTCCGCAGGCGGTTCAGCAAAGGGCGGCCGTGACAGACGTTTTCAGGCTATCCTGCCTCTTTGGGGAAAGATGCTTAACGTTGAAAAGGCACGTCTTGACAAGGTTTACGGAAACGACAAGCTTACACCTGTTATTACCGCATTGGGCTGCGGAATAGGCGACGAATTTGACATAGAAAAGCTGAGATACGGAAAAGTCATTATCATGGCTGATGCCGACGTTGACGGCTCTCACATCAGAACATTGCTTTTGACATTCTTTTTCAGATTTATGCGTCCCCTTATTGAACAGGGACATATATACATTGCCCAGCCTCCCCTTTTCAGAATTACAAAGGGAACAGGCAAAAAGCAGGAGCATTTCTACGCTTACGACGATGTAGAGCGTGACAGACTTTTGGCATCAATCGAGGGTAAAACCGAGGTTCAGAGATACAAGGGTCTTGGTGAAATGGACGCTGAACAGCTTTGGGAAACAACAATGAATCCCGAAACACGTCTTATGCTGAAGGTAGAGCTTTCCGACGCAGAAGCCGCCGACGAAACCTTTACAATCCTTATGGGCGACAAGGTAGAGCCACGCCGTGAATTTATAGAGAAAAACGCTAAATACGTTCAGAATTTGGATGTTTAATTTTTATATCCGACTTTTTTATTTCCGCCTTGCAAGACTTTAGTTTGAAGATTAACACCGTTTCAAGGCGGGCGAGGCGTTTTGTTAAGCGACTTAAAATAGCTCGCTTGCGATTGGATTGATTTAGAAATTTTTTATTTTCTAAAAAAGGTCAGTCAAAAATGAACATCTTTAAAAGTAGGGCGAGGCGTTTCCTGAAATTTTTGGAATGGCTCGCTCTCGGTAAGGTTTGATATAGAATTATATCTAAACAGTCGGACAGTTTATAGGGATAAAATAAGAATTACATTTATAAAAAACAGAGGCGAAAGTAATGAAAATATCTAAAACAGAGTTGACGGTCAGATATGCGGAAACAGACCAAATGGGAATAGTGCATCACAGCGTTTACCCTATATGGTACGAGGCAGGCAGAACCGATTATATAAAAATGTTTGATATGACTTACAGTCAAATGGAAGAAGCAGGAGTTATGATGCCTCTTGTAAATCTCAGCTGCCATTACGGAATCCCTGCAAGGTATGAGGACGTTGTGGTGGTTGAAACCAGAGCCATAAAGCTGTCTGCGGCTAAGATGATTTTTTATTACGAGGTAAAAAGAAAGAGCGACGGAGTTTTGCTTGGAAGCGGAACAACCGAGCATGGTTTTGTGGACTCAAAAACCTTTAAGCCTGTAAATGTAAAGAAAAAGCTTCCAGAGCTTTTTGCGAAAATTTCCGAGGACATAAGGGAAGAAAATTAAATTTTTAAAATAAATAATTTATAATAAAGAAATTTACGTAGGTGCAGTAAATAAAAATTGTGATAAGCGTAAATGTAAGCGAACCATTCTAAGTCGTTTAGAAAAAGGTCTCGCCCGACCTGTAATGAGGTTTATTTTTAAAACGGCCTTTGCAGGTCGGATTAAAAAAATAAGGTTTCGCCCGCCATGTGCAGAACCTTACCGTCATATGGAGGTTAAGCATGGCGGATACAGAAAAGAGAGGTGTTGGAAGTTGGATAATTTTCAAGAGATGATGGAAAAGTCAAGAGTTGTTGACGTTGATATACAAAGAGAAATGAGAAAATCCTTTCTTGATTATTCAATGAGCGTTATTGTTTCAAGAGCCTTGCCCGATGTCAGGGACGGTCTTAAACCTGTTCACCGCAGAATTTTGTATACAATGTTTGAAAAGGGACTGACATTCGACAAGCCTTATCATAAATGTGCGGACACTGTCGGTGCTGTTTTGGGCAGCTATCACCCACACGGCGACTCTTCCGTTTACGATGCTTTGGTAAGACTTGCTCAGAATTTCTCAATGAGATATATGCTGGTTGACGGTCACGGAAACTTCGGTTCTGTGGACGGCGATCCGCCTGCTGCTTACCGTTATACCGAGGCAAGAATGAGTAAAATCTCAATGGAGATGCTCACTGATATAGATAAAAAGACTGTAGATTTTATGCCGAACTACGACGACAGACTGGAAGAGCCTGTTGTTCTCCCCTGCCGTTTTCCGAATCTTTTGGTAAACGGAAGCAGCGGTATCGCAGTTGGTATGGCTACAAATATTCCGCCTCATAATTTGGGCGAGGTTGTAGACGCTATGGACTATCTTATTGATAATCCCGACGCGTCTGTTTCCGAGCTTATGGAGTATATCCCCGGCCCTGACTTTCCGACAGGTGCCACAATTATGGGAAGAAGCGGAATAAGAGCCGCTTACGCTACAGGAAGAGGCAAAATTGTTGTAAGAGCCAAGGCGGAAATTGTTGAGGAGAAAAACGGAAGATTTAAAATTATTGTTACAGAGCTTCCATATCAGGTAAATAAGGCAAGACTTATCGAGAGTATTGCCGATATGGTTAAGGATAAGAGAATTGAGGGAATTTCAAATATTGAGGACCATTCCGACAGAAACGGTATGCATATTGAAATTGACGTAAAGCGTGACGCTTCTCCTCAGATTGTTTTAAATCAGCTTTTCTCATATTCTCAGCTTCAGGTTACTTTCGGCGTTATAATGATTGCCATTGTAAACGGCGAGCCTAAGCTTTTGACCTTAAAGGATATTTTAAATAATTATATTGATTTTCAGGTTGACGTTGTCACAAGAAGAACTCAGTTTGATTTGAATAAAGCCAAGGAAAGAATGCATATTCTCGAGGGCTTGAAAATCGCTATAGATTTTATTGACGAGGTTATCGCAATTATAAGGTCAAGTAAAGACCAGAGCGAAGCCAAGCTTAGACTTATGGAAAGATTCGGCCTTGACGAAATTCAGGCTCAGTCAATTGTTCAGATGCGTTTGGGACAGCTTACAGGTCTTGAAAGACAGAAAATTGAAGATGAAATAGCTTCTCTTCACGCAAAAATCGAGGATTTTGAGGATATTCTTTCCAATCATTCAAGAGTTTTGCAGATAATAAAGGACGAGGTAAACGCTGTAAGAAATAAGTATGCCGACCAGAGAAGAACGGAAATTCTTTCCGTAAGCGGCGAGGTTGATATTGAGGACCTTATTCCTCAGGAGGAATGTGTTCTTACTCTTACAGAGTTCGGCTATGTAAAACGTCTTTCAGTTGATACTTATAAGCTTCAAAAACGAGGCGGCAGAGGCGTTGCGGGAATGACCCGCCGTGAGGAAGACGTGGCTACCGAAATGTTTATTATAAACAGCCACGACTATGTGCTGTTCTTTACGGATAAGGGCAGAGTTTACAGACTTAAATGCTATGAAATTCCCGAGGGCAGCCGCCAGTCAAAGGGTATGAATATCGCAAATATTCTGCCTATTGCCGCTGACGAGCGTGTGACCTCTATGATTAAGGTTCACGAGTTCGACGAGGACAAGTACCTGATTATGGTAACAAGAAAAGGTATTGTAAAGAGAATTGAGCTTAACGCCTATAATACCGCAAGAAAGGGCGGACTTATTGCTCTTGAGCTTAATGAGGGCGACGAGCTTGCCTGGGTAAGAATGACCGACGGCGAAAGCGAAGTTATTGTGGCGACCAAAAAGGGTATGGCAATACGCTTTAAGGAAACCGACGTAAGACCTATGGGCAGACAGGCAAGGGGCGTTAAGGCTATTACTCTCCGTGATGACGATGAGGTTATCGGCATGAGTACAGTCCGTGAGGACGCTTATGTGCTGACTGTTTCAGAAACAGGCTACGGCAGACTTTCAAAGCTCAGCGACTACAGAATACAGTCAAGAGGCGGTAAGGGTCTTACCAACTATCACGTTGATAAATACGGCGACGTTGCGGCGATAAAGATTGTTGACATGGACGATGATATTATAATAATTTCATCGGACGGCGTAATTATCAGAATTCAGGCATCTTCAATCCGTGTTTGCTCACGTCCAAGCAAGGGCGTTACTGTTATGAAGGTTTCCGAGGGCAATAAGGTTGTGACCTTGGCAAGAGCACCTCACGACAGCGACGAAGAGGTGGACACTCTTGAAACAGACCCGGAGGAAATTGCAGAAAACGAAGCAGAAGAAGCAATGTTAGAGAAAGAAACAGAGCAGGAAGAAAACACTGAAGTGACAGTATAATATTTTTAAATAAAACACGTGATTTTTGAAATGAACTAAAAATCACGTGTTTTTTGGGTTTTATAGCAAATGTTGTGTAAAGTTTCGGGATTCCAAAGGGACAGTGGTCCCTTTGGAATCCCGAAAAAAATTAAATTAAAATAAATGCGGAGGAAAGAGGCGGAATATAAAGTTTTCCATTTTCCATACGTGTACCCATTAAAGGTGTGCCGGAGGCATAGCCCGGAGGACAGTCTATTTCTATTTCCTTATCCCCTGTGTTAAATCCGCAGAAAAGTCCCGTGTTTTCGTCGTGGCGAATGTAGGAAAGGAATTTTCCGTCGGAAAAGGCGTTGTGTATCTCACCTTCCCAAAGGGCGGTACAGACTTTTCTCATTTTGCCCAAGCCCTTGTACCAGTCAATAAGCTCCTGATTTTCGTAATCCCATGGGAAGCACTGACGGTTAAAGGGGTCTTTATAGCCCTGCATTCCCGTTTCATCGCCGTAATAAATACATGGAAATCCCGGCAGTGTATACTGTATACCAGAAGCAATCTTCATAAGCTTTATGCCTTTGACGTATTCCTCATGATTTAAAAGCTTGTGTGCCTGCCAGTTTCTGTCACGTCCGTTTAAGGGTTCGCCGGCAAGAACTGTTATTGCTCTTTCCGTATCGTGGGTTGAAAGAAGATTCATAAGAACGTTTAATACAGGCTTTGGATAGTTTTCTACAACGGTCATTATGGAGTTCATAACTATTAATGCGTCTGTTCCCTTGATGTAGTCTATAATTGCGTTGCGGAAAACATAGTTCATAACCGAGTCAAGTTCTTCACCAAGGAGAAATTTTCTTCTTGAACCGTAGCTTTCCTTGTTTGAGGCGTCTTCCCAAACCTCGCCTATTAAAAAGGCGTCGGGGTCGTAGTCTTTAATGTTGTCCCTTATATTTTTTATAAACTCGTCGGGAAGTTCGTCAGCAACGTCAATTCTCCAGCCGCTGCTGCCTTTTTTCATCCATTTTCTGATTATTCCGTCCTTGCCGTTTATATATTCGCTGAAATTTGGGTCGGTTTCGTTTACCTCGGGCAGGGTGTAAAATCCCCACCATGAGCTGTAATTGTGGGGCCAGTTTGAGAATTTGTACCAGCTGTAATAGGGTGAATTTTGGTCACGGAACGCTCCCCCGTCACCGTATTTTCCGCTGCGGTTAAAATAAATGCTGTCGGAGCCTGTGTGGGAGAATACACCGTCGTTTATTATGTGTATTCCAAGCTTTTTGGCTTCACTGCAAAGCTCTTCAAAGTCCTCCTCTGTGCCAAGCATAGGGTCGATTTTGCTGTAGTCCCCTGTGTCATAGCGGTGGTTTGAATAGGCTTCAAATATGGGGTTCAGATAAATGCAGGTGACTCCAAGCTCCGCAAGGTAAGGGAGCTTCATTGTTATTCCCTTTAAATCACCCATGAAAAAGTCGTTGTTTGTTATTTCTCCCTGCTCGTTTGGCCACCATTTTGGCTGGGAATACCAGTTTTCGTTTATTGTAAGGTCGGTTCGTGTTATGTTCTTTCTTTCTCCGCTGAAATAAAATCTGTCAGGGAAAATCTGATACATGACTCCGCCTACGGGCCATTTCGGTGTTTTAAAATCTTTTTTATAACAGGTAAGCTGCCATGATCTCCAGGGGGAACGGCTTAACTGGCTTTTTTCCTTGGGGTCGTCGGAGGGAACAATAAATCTCGGACCCTCTGCGGTGTTTATTTTAAAGCTGTACCAGTAAAGTCCCTCTTTTTCGGGAGTAAAGTCGCAGACCCAAAGTCCCGTTGTGTTGTCAAAGCCTATCTGCCAAAGCATATTTACAAAATTCCAGTCAGGGTCGTCATCATATTTTATGGCAAGCTGAGCCCTGCTGCACCTAAGCTCAGAGGGAACAAGTATTTGAAAATGAACCTTTGTTCCCTTTTCTACAGCTCCGAAAGGACTTCTGTAAAAATAGCATTTAGAGTCAAATAAAGGATACATAGAATCACCCGAATTTATAAGATTTAAGAGAAAATATCCCGCCTTATGACGGGATATTTTCTATATTATGAAAAATTTGGTTTATTTGTTATCGTCAACAGGCTTTAAATTCCAAATGTTGTTGGCGTAATCTCTTATTGAACGGTCGGCAGCAAATATTCCTGCTCCGGCAATGTTCATAAGTGACATTTGGTTCCATTTCTTTTGGTCACCGTAAAGCTGTGATGCTTTCTGCTGTGCGAATGAATAATCGCCGAAGTCGGCAAGAACCATGTACGGGTCAACATTGAGAAGTGATGTTGCGATGTCAGAGAACTTGGAAGCGTTAATTTCATCTACGGCTGCTCTGATAATCTGATTGTTTCTGTAATAGTTGGACGGAACATAGCTCTGCTTCTTAATTCTTTCAACCTCAGGTGTGGTCATACCAAAGAGAATAATATTTTCGTCGCCAACGGCCTGATGAATTTCTACGTTTGCACCGTCCAAAGTACCGATTGTAACAGCACCGTTTATCATAAACTTCATGTTGCTTGTTCCTGATGCTTCTGTACCTGCAAGGGAAATCTGTTCGCTGAGTTCTGCGGCAGGAATAAGCTTCTCGGCAACTGTAACTCTGTAGTCCTCAAGATAAACAACCTTAAGCTTTTGGTTTACTCTCGGGTCGTTGTTGATTGTGTTTGCAAGATTTATGATAAACTGAATAATCTTCTTTGCAAAGTAGTATCCCGGTGCAGCCTTTGCTCCGAAAATGTAGGTCTTTGGTTTAAACTCTGCGTTTGGATTGTTTCTGAGCCACTGATAAGTGGAAAGAATATGCAAAGCGTTCATAAGCTGTCTCTTGTACTCGTGAAGTCTTTTAACCTGTACGTCAAAAATTGAATCAGGGTCAACGATAATTCCGTTGTGCTTCTTGATATAGTCAGCCATGTAAATTTTGTTTTCTTTCTTTATCTCGGCAAGCTTTTTGAGAACCGACTCGTCGTCCTTAAACTTTTTAAGTTCTTCAAGCTTTGAAGCGTCTGTAATATAACCGTCGCCGATAAGCTCTGTAATGAGAGATGAAAGCTTCGGGTTAGACTGGTTAAGCCAGCGTCTGTGAGCAATACCGTTTGTAACATTTGTAAACTTGTAAGGTGTTACAGTGTAGTAATCGTGGAAAACAGTTTCCTTGAGGATTTCGCTGTGGAGGGCCGAAACGCCGTTTACCTTGTAGCTCGCCATAACAGCAAGGTTTGCCATTCTTACAAAGCCCTCGTTTATTATAGCCATTCTGCCTACCTGATATCCGTCTATGCCTCTTGCGTGAAGCTCTGCACAGTAACGTCTGTTAAGCTCTTCAATAATCTGATAAATTCTCGGAAGAAGCTTTTTGAACATATCCTGGCTCCAGCACTCCAAAGCCTCTTTCATAACTGTATGGTTTGTATATGCTACTGAATTTGTAACAATATCCCATGCCTTATCCCAGCTGTATCCGCACTCGTCAAGGAGTATTCTCATAAGCTCGGGGATTGCAAGAACAGGGTGTGTATCGTTTAAGTGAAGTGTAACCTTTTCAGCAAAGTTTTCCATTGTCTTGTAAACTCTCAGGTGTCTGTTTACAATATCCTGAACAGTTGCACTTACAAGGAAATACTGCTGTGTAAGACGGAGGCTCTTTCCTTCAGGGTGATTGTCGCCCGGATAGAGAACCTTTGTGATTGCCTCTGCCATAGCCTTTTGCTCCATGGCTCTTACATAATCTCCGCCGTTAAAGGCCTCCATATCAAAGGTTTTTGATTCGGCAGCCCAAAGTCTTAAACGGCTGATGCCCTTTCCGCCGTATCCGGAAACAAGCATATCGTAAGGAATAGCGTTGATTTTTGTAGCGTCTTCAATTTCTACGCTGTGGTTTCCGCCTATCCAGAATTCCTTTACTCTGCCGTTAAAGGAAACCTCAACAGCCTTTTCAGGATGTGCGTGAAGCCATACGCTTCCGCCCGGGAGCCAGAAGTCAGGAAGCTCTGTCTGCCAGCCGTCAATGAGCTTCTGACTGAATATTCCGTATTCATATCTCAAAGAATATCCCATTGAAGGGTAGCTTTGTGATGCAAGACCGTCAAGGAAGCAGGCTGCAAGACGTCCCAAGCCGCCGTTTCCGAGACCTGCGTCAGGCTCCTGCTCGTAAACCTTGTCAAGAGAAATGCCGTAGCCCTTTAAAGATTCTTTAAGTGTATCCTCAAGACCTAAGTTAAATATGTTATTTTTAAGGGATCTTCCCATAAGGAATTCCATGCAGAGGTAGTAAACCTGCTTTTTGCCCTGCTCGTTGGCTTCGTTTGTAAACTCTTTATAGCCTTCGCTCATAAGGTCACGGCAAACAAGCACCGCAGCCTTGTAAAAATGCTCGTAAGTAGCCTCTTCGGGAGATACTCCGAAGTTGTGAGAAAGCTTTGCTCCTATTCTATCCGAAATTTGTTTAACAGTAAGATTGTAGTTCATACTATTTCCTCCTAAAATACGGCGGATAATCACGCTGTCGCCGCCGCTTGATTATAACAACAAAATTTTAATAATAAAATAAAAATATATGTTAACGTCCAGCCTATAAAAGGGGTGGAGCGACATATCGTATTATACTATAGGTTTAACTCAAATTCAATACCCTTAAAGCATTTTTTACGTAAAAAATACATTTTAACCGAAGAAATATAGGTATAAAATTTGTATAGTTTGCACAAATTAAATGTATATATTGGAATAACAGGGAAGATTGTCGTAGGAAATTTTATCCTTATTTTTCATATAAATTTATTTTATCCCCTGTATCAAAAGCAACTGTAAAGCCTTTTTTAATTGCTTTTTAAACCATGGCTGTTTATATATTTTTGGATATTATTTTTCCTTTTAATCATCTGTAAGTTAAAATGTTTTTTGCCTTTGGTTTGACGTAATTAAAAGAATGTATTATAATTGTTTCGTATAACAACCGTTGAAACTTTGGTTTTTTTGCGAAAAATATTATAAATCAAAGATAAGGAAAGGACATGAGCTATGAGTAAAAAAATTACAGTCACCCTTGCAGGCCAGATATTCACCATAATCAATCAGGACGATTTGAATTACGTTGAAGAAATTGCAGGTCAGGTGGACAGAAAAATTAAATACGTTCAAAGAGAAAACGAGCATTTCTCAATTACCGCCGCTGCCGTGCTTTCCTGTATGGATTTCTGCGACGATTTGAACAAAATGCAGAAAGAAATTATTGACAGAAACAGAGAGCTTTTTGATGAAAAAGAAAAAAATTCTGTTTTAACCGAGCAGATTAAGGGCCTTATGAGTGAAATTCAAACTCTTAAACTGAAGCTGGGCGAAACAGAAACAAAGGAAGAGGAAAATGTTTCAACAACTGAGGGCGCCTATGTTGAAAACCTTATAGACTCAGCCGATAAAAAAGAAAATGAACAGCAGACAGTAAATGAAGAAAATAAGCGTCCTGCAAAAAAAGAGTATGTTCCGAGAAACAACAGAAAAAGAAACAGAAAGAAAGCGGAAGATATAAATGAGCAGTCTTGAGATACTTGCACCCTGCGGCGGCTTTGACAGCGTGGAAGCTGCGGTAAAATGCGGAGCAGACGCCGTTTATCTTGGTGCAAAGGAGTTTTCCGCCAGAGCCTCGGCACATAATTTTGACTTTGAGGAAATGGAAAAAGCCGTAAAATACTGTCACCTTTGCGGAGTTAAGGTTTATCTTACCGCCAATACGGTAATTTTTGACGATGAGTGCGAAAAAGCTTTGAATACTGTTATTAAAGCTTCAAACGCAGGTATCGACGGAGTTATTGTGCAGGATTTCGGCCTTGTTTCCCTTATTAAAAGGTATGTTCCCCATCTTCCTCTCCACGGCTCCACTCAGATGAGCGTACATTCACCCTCAGGTGCGAAATTTTTGGAAGAGCTGGGATTTAAAAGAGTTGTGCTGTCCCGCGAGCTTTCCATGGAGGAAATAAAGGAAATAAGAAAAGCCACATCTATGGAGCTTGAGGTCTTTGTTCACGGTGCTTTGTGTATGTGCGTTTCGGGTCAGTGCTATTTCAGTGCAATGCTTGGTTCAAGAAGCGGAAACCGGGGTGCCTGTGCTCAGCCCTGCCGTCTGCCCTTTTCGGTAAAGGGTAAAAACGGATATGCCTTAAGCCTTAAAGACAACAGTATTGTTGATTATCTTTCCGAGCTTGAAAAAATCGGTGTGAACTCCGCAAAAATAGAGGGAAGAATGAAACGTCCCGAGTATGTGGCGTCGGCTGTTACCGCCTGCCGTGAAAGCCTTGATTTAGGCTTTGTCACCGACAAAACAAGGCAGTATCTTACGGGAGTTTTCTCACGTTCGGGATTTACCGACGGATATTACAAAAACAAACGGGGCTATGATATGTTCGGCATAAGAAGAAAAGAGGACGTTACCTCGGCTTCCGAAAAGATGCTTGCTCAGATAAGAAACCTTTATAAGGAACAGCCTAAAAAAATTGCCCTTACGGCGGAATTTTCCCTTTCTCAGGGGGAATATCCCACCCTTACGGTATCCGACGGCACAAGCACTGTTTCAGTTAAAGGAGAAAGTGCGGGCGAAATTCCCTTAAAATCCCCTGTAAATGAAGAAAAAGTAAAAATACAGCTTGAAAAAACAGGCGGAACGCCTTACTTTTTTTCAAGTATAGATTTTAATATTTCAGAAAATGTTACTTTGCCTTTGTCGGCTATAAACAATATGAGAAGAAACGCCCTTGATATTCTTTCTGAAAAACGCAGTGAAAACAAAAATCCGATTTTGTCTTGTGTTACTCTGCCGCAGTTTAAACCTCACCAAAGAAAGGGTAATGACAAAAATTATGCCTTGTGGAAGTCACATAAGGCTGTGCCGGAGTTCTTTTCCGAATTTGACATAGTATTTCTGCCTCTTTTTTCTGCGGAAGAAAAATTTATTTCCCTTTTAAATAAAGGCGTAACTGTTGGAGCGGAAATTCCCAGAGGAATGTTTTCCATGGATAAAAGAATTGAAAAAGCTCTGGAAACGCTTAAAGCTATTGGAATCAGGCACATTTTCGCCTCTAATATAGGGGCGGTTTACTTGGGCAGAAACCACGGTTTTATTGTTCACGGAGGTTTCGGACTGAACATAACAAACACATATGCTTTAAACTTTTTTAAGGAACAGGGACTTGAGGACGCCGAACTGAGCGTTGAGCTGTCTAAAGAGCGGATAAATTCTATTGGCGGAGATATTGACAGGGGAATTATGGTTTACGGTAAAATTCCTTTAATGCTTACAAGGAACTGTCCCGGCAAAAGTGCAGGAATTGATTGCAAAACCTGCAAAGGTACTTTGAAAATCCGTGACAGAAAAAAGGAAGATTTTGAGGTATTTTGCGACGGAACAAGCTGTGAAATACTAAATTGTAAAATATTAACGCTAATTGACAAGTTATCCACAATGTTTTCAACAGATGTTAAATACTATCGCTTTTATGTTGATAACTATGTTGAAACAGTGGAAAACCTTGAAGAATTCAAAGAAAACGCCATGTTAACAGAGAGGAAAACCAACGGATTATATTTGCGTGGTGTAAAATAAAGGAAAGTTTCCACTGTTTCCACAATAGGTATGTGGAAAACTTTTCAACTTTTTCCTTATCTTTGTAAAATTCCAAAGAAAAATTACCTAAAAGAATTAAAAATCGCAGTTTATGTATTTTGAATTTTTTGTGTTTAAAATTTCATTATTATTGATTTTTGAATGTGCTGAGGGCGGAAAGTCAGGAAAGCATAATAAAAACAGGAGATTAAACCATGAAGATAAAAGTAAAAAAATTAAATGAAAAGGCTGTTTTGCCCCAAAGAGCTACCGAAGGTTCGGCGGGAGCAGACCTTTTTGCCTGTACAGACCAACCGGTTGAAATAAATCCCGGTGAAATTAAGGTCATAAAAACGGGAATAGCCATAGAAATACCCGACAATAAGCACGCCGCCTTTGTTTATGCCAGAAGCGGCTTGGGTATAAAACACGGAATTTGCCTGAGTAACGGCGTTGGAGTTATTGACAGCGATTACCGCGGTGAAATCTGCGTGGGTCTTTGCAATATTTCCAAAAATCCATATACAGTCGAGCCGGGAGAAAGAATTGCCCAGATGGTTATTATGCCCGTTGAATGTCCCGTATATGAGGAGTCACAGGAAATGAATTATACCGAAAGAGGAACGGGCGGTTTCGGCTCTACAGGTAAGTTTTAGCAAATATTGAACATAACGTCACAATATTTTTCTTCCTTTATTAAATATAGACAAAATTCATAATATATATTTTCTATTAAATAAATGACTAAGCTCGTTGCAAATTTTGTGTGATTGTGATAAAATGGTACGAGAGGTATGATTTTATGAGCCAGATAATTGTTATGGCATCGGGAAAAGGAGGAACGGGAAAATCCACCGTTTCTGCCGGATTGTCGGTGTCCCTTGCGAAACAGGGTAAAAAGGTTTTGCTTATCGACTGCGACTGCGGTATGAGAGGCCTTGACCTTATGCTGGGAGTTGAAAAGGACGTGGTTTTCGACGTGTCAGACGTGGTATGCGGAAACTGCGATTACAGCAAGGCTATTTACCAAGTTGAGGACGCAGGGGGACTTTATTTAATGTCCGCTCCCATTGATGCTTCAGAAGAGGTAAGCCCGTCGGTTATGAAGCAGATAACCCAGGAACTTTCCGATAATTACGATTATATTTTGATTGACGCTCCCGCAGGCGTGGGAAGCTCTTTTGATACTGCTATAGAGCCGGCACAAAGGGCGGTTATTGTGGTTAATGCAGAGCCTACCAGCGTCAGAGGCTGTCTTAATGTACGCAAAAAGCTAACAGATAAAGGTATTACAGACATAAGGCTGATTATCAACAGATTTAACGAAAGAAATTTCAGAACAATGGGTATATATAAGGATTTGGACGAGGTAATAGACGTCTGCAAAACCCAGCTTATCGGACTTGTTCCAGACGATATAAGAATTGCCACCCTTATGCAAAGGGGCTGCGGCAAAGACTGCTGGTCGTCGGCAGGAGTTGTGTTTGACTGTATTGTTTCTAGAATTATGGGAATAAATGTTCCGCTGGCTTACGGAATGTAAAAGTTTTTTGAAAGCTGTTATTTTGAATATCGTACCTTATATTATTAACTAAAGATTTATTTTTTTTTTCATATATTAAATAGTCCGTATTTAATGAATTTGGAGGTTAAAGTTATGAATATCGCAATTATTGCACACGACGAGAAAAAAGAGCTTATGGTTCAGTTTTGTATTGCTTACTGCGGTGTTTTGAGCAGACATCACATTTGTGCTACAGATACAACGGGAAAGATTGTGTCCGAGGCAACAGGCTTGGAAATACAGAAGTTTTTGTCCGGAAGACAGGGCGGCGACCAGCAGATTGCCGCAAGAATTGCCTGCAACGAAATTGATATGCTTATTTTTCTCAGAGATCCTCTTAATCCAAAGCCTCATGAGCCTAACGATATGAACCTTTTAAGACTTTGCGATATGCACAATATACCGGTTGCCACAAATATAGCCACTGCGGAGCTTCTTATCCACGGACTTGAAAGAGGCGACCTTGACTGGAGAAATATTTTGAAATAAAAGCTACGGAGGGGAAAGCAGTTTTGCCTTCCCTCTTTTGCGGTATAAAAAAAGTAAAAAATATTCACAAGGGCTCTGCTGAAATTATTCGGCAGTCCCTTTGCTGTTTATATAGAATTTTATATTTTAATATTATTTTAAAAATAATAATTAGATTTAGAAATAATTTGGAGGAAAAGTATGTCGCTTATAACTAAGAAAGTTAAGGGAACGGAAGACGTTCTCCCAAAGGACAGCTACAAATGGCAGTTTGTAGAGGATATTATGAGAAAGGAAGCTCAGGCTTTCGGATTTAAGGAAATCCGTACACCTGTTTTTGAACATACCGAGCTTTTTTCAAGAGGCGTAGGTGAAACCACAGACGTGGTTCAGAAAGAAATGTATACTTTCAGCACAAAGGGTGATGCTTCCATAACATTAAGACCTGAGGGAACGGCAGGAGCTGCAAGAGCTTTGCTGGAGCACGCAATATATAACGACGGCCTTCCCGTAAAGGCAAGCTACTTTGTTTCCTGCTACAGATATGAAAAGCCACAGGCAGGACGACTGAGGGAATTTCACCAGTTCGGCTTGGAGTGCTACGGCACATCTTCCCCTGCGGCTGACGCAGAAATGATAAGTGCCGCCGCTTCTGTTTTCAAAAGACTGGGAATAGATAAGCTTCGCCTTGAAATAAACTCTATCGGCTGTCCAAAATGCAGAAAGAATTATCACGAGGCACTTAAAAATTATTTCGAGCAGTACAAAGATAAGCTCTGCGACACCTGTATTTCAAGACTTGAAAGAAACCCCATGAGAATACTTGACTGTAAAAGCCCGATTTGCTCTGAAATTTCAGAAAACGCACCAAAGGTTCTGGATTATATCTGCGACGAGTGCAGAGAGCATTTTGAGGGAGTTCAAAAGTATCTTGACGCCGCAAATATAGAATATACGGTAAATCCAACTATTGTGAGAGGACTTGACTATTATACAAAGACTGTTTTTGAATTTGTTACCGACTGTATCGGAGCACAGGGAACTGTCTGCGGCGGCGGAAGATACGACGGTCTTATTGAAGAGCTTGGCGGTCAGCATATGCCGTCTTTAGGCTTTGCAATGGGTATTGAAAGACTTTTAATACTTATGGATAAGCTGGGAATTGAGATTCCGAAGCCTGAAACCTGCGATATTTATATTGCTGGTCTTGGAGAAAAAGGCTCATTTAAGGCTTTTGAAATTGCAAGCAAGGTGAGAACCTCGGGACTTATCGCAGAAACAGACGTTGTGGGCAGAGGTCTGAGAGCCCAGATGAAATATGCCGACAAAATCGGAGCAAAGTTTTCCATGGTTTTGGGAGATGACGAGATTGACAACAATAAGGGCAAGCTTAAAAACATGAAAACAGGAGAAACAACAGAGGTTTCTTTGGACGATAATTTTTTGATACAGTTCCAAAAAGTACACGTTGAATATATGTTTGTGGGAAATTGATTTTCACTTTTGAAAATAAAAATAAACAGATACGGTAAGTATTAAAATATTACTTCGGTATATACAGGGCGAAACTTTTATTTTGACTTCCATGGCGTCTGAAAAGCCTTTGACGGCATAACGGACCTTTTGCCGAGGACTGTAAGAGTTCGCCCTGTTTTCTGTTTTTGGGTGATATTTCGGTATTTTATGGCATAAAAATAGAAAACAGAAACCATTGTAAATTTAAACCGTTTTTTTTGAAATAATTATGTGTTATAATTAATGTAAAATGTGGAAGTATTATTTTAAATCCGACCTGCAAATGTGTTATATGAAAATAAACGTCGTTTCAGGTCGGGCGAGACGTTTGGTTTTGTATTGAAACTCAATTGTTTCATCGCGTAGGGGCAGATTGCCCCTACGCGGTGGGTTGTAAAAAATATATTGAAGTAATTGAAGTATAAATTGAAGTTTATTTATAGCGAGCCATTCTAAAAAATTAAGAAAAAGGTTTCGCCCGCCTTGAAACGATGTTTATTTTTAAGGCAAAGTCTTGCAAGGCGGAAATAAAAGATTCGCCCGACGGAAAACGGAAGCTGACTTCAAGCTGACCCTTTCCCCGTCGGAATAAAAAATAAGGATTCGTCCGCCATGTGCAGAACCTAACCGTTATATGGAAGTTAAGCATGGCGGTTTTAAAAAATAAAGGAGATAATGAAAATGGCAGAATTTATGACAGGTATGAAGAGAACAGACTATTGCGGAGATTTGAGAACCTCCGATATAGGAAGAGAAGTGACTGTTTGCGGCTGGGTTCAAAGACAGAGAGATTTGGGACAGCTTATTTTTATAGATTTAAGGGACAGAACGGGAATTGTCCAGCTTGCTTTTGACAGCGAAACAGACAGAGAGATTTTTGATAAGGCTTTTTCCGCAAGAAGCGAATATGTTTTGGCGGCTAAAGGCATTGTAAGAGAGAGAAGCTCTAAAAATATGGAAATTCCCACAGGTGAAATTGAGGTTGAGGTTAAGGATTTGAGAGTTCTTTCAAAGGCTGAAACACCTCCTTTTGAAATTTTGGACGAAACAAATACAAACGAGGAATTAAGACTTAAATACAGATATTTGGATTTGAGAAGAGGTCCGCTTCAGAGAAATATTATGATGAGAAGTAAAATTGCCAAGGTGGCAAGAGATTATTTCTATGAAAACGGATTTGTGGAGATTGAAACCCCTATGATGATGAAGTCCACTCCCGAGGGTGCAAGAGATTACCTTGTTCCTTCAAGAGTCCATAAGGGAAAGTTCTATGCTCTCCCCCAGTCTCCTCAGATTTATAAACAGCTTTTGATGGTTGCAGGATACGACAGATATATTCAGCTTGCAAGATGCTTCCGTGACGAGGA
This sequence comes from uncultured Clostridia bacterium, assembly GCA_944380855.1. Classification (GTDB taxonomy): domain Bacteria; phylum Bacillota; class Clostridia; order Oscillospirales; family Acutalibacteraceae; genus Limousia. The sequence continues at coordinate 31,699 of CALWIW010000014.1, forward strand.
TTTGAGAGCGGACAGACAGCCTGAGTTTACTCAGATTGATATGGAGCTTTCTTTTGTAGATATGGAAGACATTATGGAAATAAACGAGGGTCTTTTCAAAAGACTTTTCAAAGATGTTTTAAATCAGGATTTGGAAACTCCGTTCCCGAGAATGACATATAAGGACGCAATGGAAAAATACGGCTCAGATAAGCCAGATATTCGCTTTGGCATGGAAATATGCGATATTTCAGATCTTGTTAAGGACTGCGACTTCGGCGTGTTCAAGGGTGCAATAGAAAACGGCGGTTCAGTAAGAGGTATTGTGGCAAAGAACGCCGCTTCAACTCTTACAAGAAAAGAAATAGATAAGCTTACAGAGTTTGTAAAGGGAATCGGTGCAAAGGGTCTTGCTTTTGTACGCTGGGTTGAGGATAAGCCAACCTGTTCTTTTGCTAAGTTTATGGCAGAGGGTCAGCTTGAAAATATTCTCAGTACCATGGGTGCGGAAAAGGGCGACGTTGTGCTTTTGGTTGCTGATAAAAATTCCGTTACACTTCCTGTTTTGGGTGCATTAAGACTTAATGTTGCCAAAAAGCTTGATATAATCCCCAAGGGATTTTCTTTCCTTTGGATTGTGGACTTCCCGTTCTTCGAGTACGATTCCGAAAGCGGAGAGTGGGTTGCTATGCATCACCCATTTACAATGCCCCGTGAGGAATGTTTGCAGTATCTTGACACTGACCCGGGAAAGGTTATCGCAAAGGCATATGACCTTACTTTGAACGGTACAGAGCTTTCCAGCGGTTCAATAAGAATTACCGATTATGAGCTTCAGCAGAAAATGTTCAGAGCCTTGAAGCTTACTGATGAAGAGATTGAAGCAAAATTCGGTTTCCTTGTGGAAGCTTATAAGTACGGAGCACCGCCACACGGCGGAATGGGTATCGGCCTTGACAGAATCGCAATGATTTTGTGCGAAGCCGACAGTCTGAGAGATGTTACCGCATTCCCGAAGGTTCAGAACGCAAGCGAAATTATGTCAGCTTGCCCCTCTGTTGTGGATAAGGCAAACCTTGATATTTTGGGAATTAAGGTTATTGAAGAGGAAAAAGAATAATTAAACCTATAATTTTATAAATATATAAATATGAAAAAAAGGATTTTTCGCCGCAGAAGAATGGGGAATTCTGCGGTGAATTGATTAAAAATTTGGAGGGTGGAAGTTATGCCATGGTATGTGGGTTCGATAATACTTTTTTCTATTATCCTGGTAATTGTAATTATAGTTCTTGTTGTGATAATTAAGATTAAACGTGCCGTAAAGAGCTTTTCAATGGAAGCTTTCGGAACGGACAGTCTTGCCGAGGGTTTAAAGCTTCAAAACGATAAGCTGTCTGAAACCCCTAAGTCAATTAAGGCTATGACAAATATTCTGCTTCCCAGAATTGAAAAGGATTTTCCAGAGTTCAGCTATAACCAGTATAAGGAAAAAGCCGAGGAGCTTTTAAGAAGCTTTCTGATTGCCGTATCCTCTCAGGATATGAGCGTTCTTGAGGGTCAGTCCCAGGAAATTAAAAATCAGGCACAGTCCTTTATTAATACTTTTTCCGCTGTAGGAAAAAAGGTTTTCTTTGACGATGTGGTTATTCATAATACACAGATTTGTAATTACAGAAAGAAAAACGGAAATGTGTATATAGAGTTTCACAGTGCCGTCGGATATTACTATTATGTTGAAAACGGCAAAGGAAAGGTTATAGAGGGAAGCAAGGAAACAAAAAGACAGACATCTTTTATTATAACCCTTGCATATATACAGGACAGACTTTTAAGTGAAAAAAACGGCAGCGGAGCACACGGAATAAACTGTCCCAACTGCGGAGCTCCCATAAATTACGCAGAGGGCAAGTTCTGCCAGTACTGCGGAACAGGAGTTGCAGTGGAAATAAATATAAGAATATGGGATTTTATTTCCGTAAACGAGGACTCTCCGTCGTCTATTTTCTGATTTGTTTTATCTGTATACAAAACCTTATTATTGTTTAATTTAAAAATATTATCTTAATATTTTTTAGTGATATAATCTAAAATAGGAGTGAATGAAAAATGGGTATTATAAGAGCAGTTATGGACTCCGTAAAAGGAGGCCTTGCAGACCAGTGGCTGGAAGTTATTGAGCCTGCTCCGATGAGAGACTCTGACTGTCTCGTTCCGGGACAAAAAGTAAATGTGAGAAACGGCAGAGGTTCAAACCTTTACGGTACGGACAATATTGTTTCAAACGGTTCTATGATTCACGTTTACGACAATCAGTTTATGATGCTTATTGACGGCGGTAAGGTTGTTGACTATACCGCAGAGCCGGGCTATTACAAGGTAGACAACAGTGCCGCACCGTCACTTTTTAACGGTCAGTTTAAAGACACACTTAAAGACGCATTTAACAGAATGAAATTCGGCGGAATTCCGTCTCAGGTTCAGAGGGTTTTCTACATAAATCTTCAGGAGCTTAAGGGAATTAATTTCGGAACACCTTCGCCGGTAAACTATTACGACGCTCATTATGATGCAGAATTGTTTGTTCGTGCACACGGAAGCTATACAGTAAAAATCACAAACCCTCTTCTGTTTTATGCAGAGGCAGTAGGAAAGGACGCAATTACACAAAACCTTACCGTAAACTTTGCAGAACTTCATAAAAGACATTATTTGGGCGAATTTATGACAGCTTTTTCATCTGCTTTGAACCAAATGTCTGTTGACGGTATAAGGATATCCTTTGTAAAATCTAAATCGGCTGAACTTGCCAAGTATATGGCAAAGGAATTGGACGAAGAATGGGAAGTAAACCGCGGTATGGTTATTCAGTCTGTTAGCGTGGATATTTCCTATGATGAAGAATCCAGAGAGCTTATTAAGCTGAGAAACCAAGGTGCTATGATGTCACAATCTAATGTACAGCAGGGATACCTTGCAAAGAATATTGCAGAGGGTCTTAAAGCGGCAGGCGGCAACTCAGCAGGTGCTATGACAGGATTTTTGGGAATGGGTCTTGGTATGAATGCAGGTTCCTCAATTTTGGGCGGCTATCAACAAAATAATATGGCACAGCAGCAATACGCCCAGCAGCAACAGCAGCAGCCCCAGATGCAGCAGCCGGCACAGCAGCCTCAGGCAGTTGCCGTAACACAGCCTGAACCTCAGCCACAGGAAGCACCGTCACAGGCAGAAGCTCCAACAGCTCAGGCACCTCAGTCAGGAGCTTGGATTTGCCAATGCGGAACGGAAAGCACAGGTAAGTTCTGCCCCAACTGCGGCACAAAGAAGCCTGAAAATCAGAAGCGTTTCTGTGCGGAATGTGGAAATGAAGTATCACAGACCGCAAAATTCTGCCCTAACTGCGGAAATAAACTTTAATTTTTAGCATCAAATAACCGTGGTTATTGACTTTTTAACCACGGTTGTTGTTTATAATGACCTGTTAATTAGTTATATATAAAGGTTAATTAAGAGCGGGACGTTCCAAAACAACAGAGGAAGGTTGTTTTTATATTTTCACTTTGCAGGTCGGATATAAAAAGAGAGGTGGAAGAATGGATATTGTAAGCTATAAATGTCCCAACTGCGGAGGTCCTCTTACCTTCGACGCGGACAAACAAATATTTGACTGTGATTACTGCTGTTCGGAATTTTCCGAGCAGGAGCTTATTGCAAGATTTAAAGAGCATGACGACGCTTTGGGCGACAACGAAAACGACAGAGCCGAAAAGGGTCAGCAGGCAGTAAACGGTCAGGAAAACGTATCGGAGAACAGCCAGCAATTTTCCGATAACATGAACAATGAGGAAAGAGAAAAATTTGAAAACGAGGCGGTTTACTACATATGTCCCTCCTGCGGAGCGGAAATAGTAACCACCGATACAACGGCGGCAACAGAATGTTTTTACTGTCAGAATCCTGTTGTTCTTTCCGGACGTCTTTCCGGAGATTACAAGCCCGACTGCGTTATTCCTTTTGCGGTTTCAAGAGATAAGGCAATAGAAAAATTTTCCGAGGTTTGCAGAAAGAAAAAATTTCTGCCTGTTGGCTTCTGGCAGAGAAATCAAATTGAAAAAGTTACAGGCGTATATTTTCCCTATTGGTACGCAGACGATGAAGCAGATATAAGTGCAACGGCAAGATGTGAAAAGGTAAGAAGCTGGACTTCGGGAGACAAAAGATATACGGAAACAGAAATTTACAGAGTAGTAAGAGACGGCGACGCTCAGATTGAAAACATGATAAGAGGTGCTTTAAGCAAAGAGGACGCTTTTCTCTTAAAATATGTTCACCCCTACGACCTTTCAAAGATACGTGATTTTTCCATGACCTACCTTGCAGGTTATCAGGCGGAAAAGCGTGATATAGAAAAATCCGCAATCGAAAAGGACATTGACGCAGAGTCAAAAAGACGCTGTGAAAATGCGGTGAGAGATACAATGAAACAGTATACCTCAGTAAGAATGGAAAACTTTTACTCTAATATTAAAAAGAGAAAGTGGAGATATACTCTCCTGCCTGTTTGGATGGTTACATACAAATACATGGGTAAAATTTATGTTTACGGCATGAACGGTCAGACAGGTAAAATTTACGGAGAACTTCCCATGTCCAAAAAGAAGGTTGCAATGACTGCACTGATAATGGGACTGATAATTATCGCTTTGGGAGCAATAGGAGGTATGTTTATATGATAAATAAGAAAAAAACATTATCTTCTGCCGCCGCAATTGTTATGTCTTTATTTATTGTCCTTTTTTCGGGACTTTTCGTTTCCGCTGAGTCACGGTGGGACGAACTTAATATTGACGCTTCAAGCACCGAAAACAGAGTGTTTGACCTTGCGGATATTTATTCGGACGCCGACGAGAAAAAGCTCAACGAGGAAATTAACAAGATAAGCGTTCTCACAGGCTGGGATATAGGAATAGTTACCCATAAGCTTGGCGTTACTGAAAAGGAAATAGAGGCTCTCGCAGACGATATTTACGACTACTGCGGATTTGGTGCAGGTACTTCCGATTTCAGCGGAGCAATTTTTGTCTTGGATATGAATTCAAGAAAATATTGTGTTTCTACCTGCGGAACTGCCATAAAAGGCGTAAACGACACGCAGATAAACAATATCTACGATGATATTTCCGAAAATCTTGCTGACAAGGATTATGTTGGCAGTGCTTACGCTTACATAGACGGACTTGAAAAAAGCTATCTTACAGGAAACCTCACAAAAAATACAGACAGTCAGGGTTTTGTCCTTGATTCACAGGGCAACCGCTATATTGCTGACGGCCACGGCTTTGATAAGGATGGAAATATAAAGCATACAAGCTTTTTCGGAAAGTGGCTCAGCGGTTTAAAGGTAACATGGCTTCCTACATTGATTGTTCTTGTTTTGGTTATAGTCGGATTTTTGCTTGGTGTCAGAAAAAATTATAAAAAGTTCGGTCAGAGCAATTCAACCGCAAACGAAGCAATTCAAAGATTAAGCCTTAGAAACCGAAGTGACAAACTTATTGATAAAAAGCTGGTTGTTACAAAAATACAGACAAACAGCAACAGCAGCTCTTCTTCAGGCAGAAGTTCAAGTTCCGGTTCTTCAACCCATACAAGCTCCAGCGGAAGAACCCACGGCGGTGGCGGCGGCCGTTCTTTTTAGTTCCGCCTTGGAAAGAGTCATCTTTTGGAAAACCTCCCCTTTGCGGCGGTTTTAACTTCTTTTTCCTGACGCAGAATGGCTTTTCTTTCCTTACAGTTTATTTTTTTTATATCCGACGTGCAAAAGTTTTTCTATTGAATAAACACCAGCACACGTCGGGCGAGACGTTGATTTTTAAAATTAAAATGGCTATGTCACGGTTAAATTTGTGGTATAGCCGTTTTTATTATAATGTTTAATAAATAATATTATTATCATAAAAGAAAAAACAGCCATGGTCAAAAAATAACCATGACTGTAAAATTATAATATTTAAAATCAAACTCTATTGAGAGCGAACCATTCCAAAGATTAAACAAAAGGTTTCGCCCGACCTGTGTAGTAGTCGATTTCTATATATTTCCTTGGCAGGTCGGAGTCAAAAGTTTCGCCCGCCTTGTAATGAAGTTTATTTTTAAATTAAAGTCTTGCAAGGCGGATTTAAAATAATTAACCGACTAAAAATCCTTCGATTATTTTTTCTTCGGCTTCTTCTTCCGTAAGACCTAAGGTTCTCAGCTTTAAAATCTGCTCTCCTGCAATTTTGCCGATTGCGGCTTCGTGAATAAGAGCCGCGTCAATGTTTCCTGCAAAAAGCTCAGGTGCTGCACTTACTGTGCCGTTGCCCACCAAAATTGCGTCACATTCCGAGTGCCCCGTACAGCGAGTGTTTCCTTTGATTACAGAGCGGAACTCCTGGTGTGAGTTGTCCTTGGCAACGGAACGGGAAATAAGGTCGCAGGCGGAGTCCTCGCCGTCCATTGTAACGGAAAAGTCCGTATATGCTGTTTCGTTTCCGTCTGTCATAATTCTTTCGGTAATGAGAAGCTTTGCCCTTGCTCCAACGGTTCCCGATGTCTTTCTGACTGTGCTGTCAACGCCGCTTATCTGAGTTGTATCCATTTCAAGAACGGAGTCCTCGTCCAAAGCAACATATGTTACAGGGTCAATTTTTCTCTGACCCTCTCCCTCACCTACACCTATATGCTTTTCCTTATAAACCACATGGGCGTTTTTTCCCACAAAAAATCTGTGGATACCGTTGTGGCTTGATTCGCTGTGTCCGTCGTTGTGTATTCCGCAGCCGGCAACAATTACAATATCGGCATTTTCTCCAACAAAAAAGTCATTGTAAACAAGGTCCTCAACTCCGCTGTGGGTTACGCAGGCCGGAATATACACGGTCTCCCCTTTTGTGTTCGGCTTTATGTGAATTTCAATTCCCGGGTTATCGGTTTTCGGTACTATTGAAATATTTTTTGAGGACTGTCTTCCTGCACAGCCTCCGTCCTCTCTTATATTGTAGGCTGAATTTTCAAAATCAATCTCGCCGTCAGCGATAAGATTTAAAAGCTCCTTTGTAATGCTGTTCATATTTGCAACGCTGCTCATGCTGTGTACACCTTCTTTCCTTTAGGGCATTGCATTGCTTTCTCGTCTGCCAAAAGCTCAGGCAATACCTCTTCCTTTGTGCCTCTTGTTCTCACCTTGCCGTTGGCGATTACAACAATCTCGTCGGCAATTTCCAAAATTCTCTCCTGGTGAGAAATAATTAAAAGTGAGTTGTTTGTTTTTTCTTTAAGCTCTTTGAAAGCCTCTATAAGTCCCGAGAAGCTCCAAAGGTCGATTCCTGCTTCCGGCTCGTCAAATACGGAAAGCTTTGTATTTGTTCTTGCCAAAACAGTGGCAATTTCAATTCTCTTTATCTCTCCGCCGGAAAGGCTTGCATTTACCTCTCTGTCGATGTAATCCTTTGTGCAAAGTCCCACTCTGCCCAAAATTGTGCAGTATTTATCTTCGGAAAGCTTTCCCCCGTGGGCAAGCTCCAAAAGGTTTCTTACGGTAAGTCCCTTAAAACGGACAGGCTGCTGGAAAGCGTAGCCTATGCCCTTTAATGCTCTTTCTGTTATGTCAAGGTCGGTTATGTCCTCTCCGTCAAGATAAATTTTACCTGCCGACGGAGTTTCAAGTCCTGCTATAATCTTTGCCAAAGAGGTTTTTCCTCCGCCGTTGGGCCCCGTTATAACCGTCAGCTTTCCCTCGGGGATCTCAAGGTCTATGCCGTTTAAAATCTGCTCTCCTCCGGGAACTGACCATGTAATATTTTCAAGCTTTAACATCTGCGTTTCCTTTCTGTATTCCTGACAAATAATTGTCTTATACTTTTATTTTCTCTGCCATTACCCTGAAAACATTTTAAAAATTCCAAGGCCTGCGACAAATTACGGTAAAAATTTCCGCATATACACAATTTATATTGTATTGCAAAATACAGATTATGTCAATTTAGTATTTACATAATCTGTGAAAAATAACCGCAAATTAGTTCTTTACTTTTTCTGGGAATTATATTATCATATCAAAAGAAATAAATCTGTTGCAATTGCAACAAAAGGAGAGGAAAATGACATTTTACGATAATTTTTTATTTGAGGAAATAAAAAAAGAAGATTTTAATAAAATGATGTGCTGTTTTTCTCCGAAAATCGAAAGCTTTAAAAGAAATGAGATTGTCTGTGATTTCGGCAAAAATCCGGGAATTATAGGTATAATCCGCACCGGTACCGCCATAACCGTAAGAAACAGCGTTAACGGAAACCGAACCATACTTGAAAGTCTTGAGGAAGGTGATATTTTCGGGGAAGCCTTTACAGTCTGCGACAAGCTCAGCGACGGTATTTACGTTGTCTGCGAAGAGGACTGTCAGGTTATGTTTATGGATTACCGTTCCATACTTCACCCCTGCTCTAACGGGTGCATTTCTCACAGCAGGCTTTTGGAAAACTTTTTCTTTATGCTTGCCCGCCGTTCGGTAATGTTAAGCCGCCGGGTAGAGCTTTTGAGCCGTCGTTCAATAAGGGAAAAAATTCTTTGCTATCTCAGCATGGAAAGCTGTTCCCAAAAATCACGGAAAATCCGTCTGCCTATGAGTCTTTCAAACCTTGCGGACTATCTTTGCGTTGACAGAAGTGCCATGATGAGAGAGCTTAAAAAGCTTAACGATGAAAAAATTATTCTAAGTGAGAAAAAAACGGTTACAATACTAAACAGTAATATAGAAACAGAAATGTAAAAGAGGAAATAAAGCTATGAATAATAACGGTATTGAAATAGAAAGAAAATATCTTATAAAAATGCCCGATATGGAAAAGCTCAGACAAACGGATAACTACGACTTTTCCGAAATAGAACAGGTTTATGTCAGCGACACAATGGACGGCATGTTCGGAAGAATAAGAAAAAGAGGAAAAAACGGAGTTTATAAATACTACAAAACCTTTAAAAAGGACGTAACAGTCGTTACCCGTATAGAAATAGAAAGCGAAATTTCCGAAAAAGAATATAAAGAGCTTAAAAAACACTGCCGTGAGGGTTTTGGAATTATAGAAAAAACACGCCACGTATTTGATTACAAGGGTCAGACCTTTGAGCTTGATATTTTCCCATTTTGGAATGATAAAGCTTTTTTAGAAGCCGAGGTTTCTTCGGAAGATACAGAAATACCGATACCTCCCTTTATTGAAGTTATAAAAGAGGTTACAGAAGACCTAAGCTACAGAAATTCAGCTTTGGCGGTTTGGGTTTTTAAAAACACGGCTGAGTAAAAAATCCCCTGCATTAAGTGCGGTGATTTTCTGCTGTAAATGGTGTATTTTAATAATGGTTGTATAGCAAATGTTTGGGGAAAATTTTGGGATTCCAAAGGGACCAGTGTCCCTTTGGCAGGTGGTTTGGAGGACAGTGTCCTCCAAGGTCTTAAAATTCGTTAACGCCGATTTAAGTGACTTTCAGATTATGTTTTGAATAACAAAACTCTTTACAAAACAATTACTCTGTGATATTATTGATATACACCCCACGGGGGTGGTGTGTTTTTGATAAATATAAGGGGTGATATAAATGAAAGAAAAATACGATATAACGGGAATGACTTGCAGTGCCTGCAGTGCTCACGTGGAAAAAGCCGTTAAAAAGCTTTCGGGCATGAAAAACGTCAGCGTTAATCTTCTGCAAAATTCTATGACCGTTGAGTACGACCAAAATTCTTTAAGTTCACAGGATATAACAGAGGCAGTTGAAAAGGCAGGCTACGGGGCTTTCCTTAAAACCAATGAGGCTGTGAAAGCTTCAGGCAATAAAAACGCTCAGACGGCAAAAGCGGAAAATAAAAGCGAAAAAAACGCCGCAGAGATGAAAAAAAGACTTATAAGCTCCTTTTGTTTTCTGATACCATTAATGTATTTTTCCATGGGACATATGCTGGGAGCACCTTTGCCAAAAATTCTAAGTCCTGCGTTTAACCCGCTTATTTTTGCATTGATCCAGCTTTTTCTCACTTTGCCAATTATGTATATTAACCGAAAGTATTTTAAAACCGGATTTAAAACGCTTTTTAAGCTGTCCCCGAATATGGATTCCCTTATAGCTATAGGATCGGGAGCTTCGGCTGTTTACAGCATTTATATTATTTTTAAAATGGCTTATTCCATGGGACTGGGCCATATGGCTTCCGCTCACCATATGGCAATGGATTTATACTTCGAGTCGGCGGCAATGATACTGACTCTTATAACCTTGGGAAAATATTTCGAGGCACGTTCCAAAAAGAGAACCTCAGACGCCCTTACAAAGCTTATGAACCTTGCACCTAAAACCGCAGTTGTGGAAAGAAACGGCGAGGAAATTGAAATTCTGTCGGAACAGGTGGCAGAGGGCGACATTGTAATTATAAGACCCGGACAGAGTATTCCCGTTGACGGAATTGTCACAGAGGGCAGAGGCTCCGTTGACCAGTCCGCAATAACAGGGGAGAGCATACCAGAGGAAAAAACAGTGGGAAGCTCGGTAATCGGTGCCACCGTAAACAAAAGCGGATTTTTTAAATTCAAAGCCACAAAGGTTGGCGAAAACACAACTTTGGCACAGATTATAAAGCTGGTTGAGGAAGCAGGCGGCTCGAAAGCTCCCATTGCAAAGCTTGCGGACAAGGTAAGCGGAGTTTTCGTTCCTATTGTTATAGCAATAGCTGTAATCACCGCCGCCGTTTGGCTTATATTGGGATACCCCTTCAGCTTTGCCCTTACAATGGGAATTTCCGTCCTTGTAATTTCCTGTCCCTGTGCTTTGGGACTTGCAACTCCCACGGCGATTATGGTGGGAACAGGCAAGGGAGCGGAAAACGGAATACTTATAAAATCAGCGGAAGCACTTGAAACGGCACATCTGATAAATACGGTTGTTTTGGATAAAACGGGAACAATAACCATGGGAACTCCAGTTGTAACCGACGTTTTTCCCATAAAGGGAGAAACCGTGGAAAGCCTTGTTTCCCTTGGGGCGGCTGTTGAAAAACCCTCTGAGCACCCGTTGGCAGACGCTATTGTAAAATATGCAAATGAGAAAAAAATAAACATTCCCAATGTCCAAAACTTTTTTGCCCGTGAGGGAGAAGGAATCGGCGGAGAGGTTGACGGAAGAAAAATACTTGCAGGAAATCTTAAAATGATGCATAATAACGGTATAGATACGGAAAAAGCCGAAAAATATACTGAACAGTTGGCTCAGGAGGGGAAAACTCCCATGTATTTTGCCGCAGAGGGCAGACTTTTGGGAATTATCGCTGTTGCCGACACAATTAAGCCCACAAGCCCTCAGGCTGTTTCGGAATTTGAGAAAATGGGAATAGACGTTGTAATGCTTACAGGTGACAACGCAAAAACCGCCGAGGCTATAAGAAAAAAAGCAGGAGTAAAGAGTGTTGTGGCACAGGTTATGCCTCAGGACAAGGCGGCAGAGGTTCAAAGACTTCAAAAAGAGGGCAAAAAGGTGGCAATGATTGGCGACGGAATTAACGACGCTCCCGCACTGGCGTCATCAGACGTGGGAATCGCCATCGGAGCTGGTACTGATATTGCCATAGAATCGGCGGACGTTGTGCTTATGAAAAGCGATTTGCTGGACGGAGTAAACGCTGTCAGACTCAGCAAGGCTGTTATTAAAAACATCAAGGAAAACCTTTTTTGGGCATTTTTCTACAACGTAATCGGCATACCCATTGCCGCAGGAGTTTTCTACTGGGCAGGACTTACCCTAAACCCAATGATTGGAGCGGCGGCAATGAGCTTCAGTTCAGTGTTCGTTGTTTCAAACGCATTAAGACTTAAATTTTTCAAGCCTTTAAAATCCAATGAATACTGCACCGATAACTGTGCAGTAAAGAAACAATCAGACAGTACGGTAAATATTTCATATATTGAAGCTTCTTCAGAGGAGCAGAAAACAAAAAAAGAAAAGGAGAAAATCAAAATGAAAAAAACAATTATAATTGAAGGCATGATGTGTATGCACTGTGTAGCAAGAGTACAAAAAGCACTTGAGGATATAGACGGAGTTACGGCTCAGATGGATTTGGATAAGAAAGCCGCATACCTTACCCTTGAAAAGGAAGTTTCCGACGAGATTTTGACAAAGGCCGTTACCGACGCAGGTTATCAGGTGGTTACAATTCTTTAAACGAATTATTTATATAGAAAGGGCGGTAAATATGAAAGCGGACAGAAAAAAGGTGGAAACCCTTATAAAGACCGCAAAGGGTCAGCTTGAGGGAGTTTTAAAAATGATTGAAGATGACAGATACTGTATAGACATTTCCAATCAGATTATGGCGGCAAACGCCGTTTTAAACAAGGCAAACCGTGAAATACTTGCCGCCCATATGAAAAGCTGTGTTTTGGAAGCTGCAAAAAGCGAAAACGGCGAAGAAAAAATTGACGAGCTTATCAAAGTTATAAACAAACTTTTTTAATTTTTTATATCCGCTTTTTTAAATCCGCCTTGCAGCACTTCTGTTTGGAAATTAACACCGTTTCAAGGCGGGCGAATCTTTTGTTTCCGCCTTGCAAGACTTCAATTTAAAAATAAACTTTATTACAAGGCGGGCGAAACCTTTTACTTAATCTTTGGAATGGCTCGCTCACATAAATATTTTTACTATGCTTTTTATTCTCTGTGTAGGGGCGGATTCTTTTTTGTCCGTCGGAAAACAAAATTTTATTTATATCGGAGTTTAAAAATCCGTTCCTAAGAAAGATAAACAAACTTTAATAAAACTTTAGACTGAAATAAGACAGCGGCGGTAAAATGATTACCGCCGCTCAGTCTGTTTCTTGCAGATTGTGTTTTTTTATTTTATAATATTTTTAATATAATCATATATAAGACAAAAATAAGGAGGGTTTTGAATGGCTGTAAAGCCGCTTGGCACAGAAAAAAATGATTTAACCCAAGGAAGTCTGGTTAAAAAGGTTACATTGTTTTCCCTGCCATTTTTGCTTGCAAATATTATACAGGCACTTTACGGGGCGGCTGACCTTTTTGTAATAGGTCAGTACTGTTCTGCGGAAAGTGTGGCGGCTGTTTCCACCGCAACACAGGTAACTCAGATAATCACAAGCATTATTTCGGGTCTTACCTTGGGCGGCACCGTCCTTGTGGGCAAATATGTGGGAATGAAAAGGGAAAAGGAAGTTAAGGAAACAATAGGAACTAATCTTACATTGTTTTTCTTTGCGGGAATTATACTTACTGTTTTGCTTTTGATTTTTTCCGAGCCGATACTTTACGCTTTGCAGACGCCTGCGTCTGCCTTTGAAAAAGCAAAGGAATATGTGACCGTTTGCAGTTTCGGCATTGTATTTATCTGCGGATATAACGCCATAAGTGCGATACTCAGAGGTTACGGCGACTCAAAAACGCCCTTGATTTTTGTAGCCTTTGCAGGGATTTTAAACATTATCGGGGATATTGTGCTGGTAAAATATTTTAATATGGACGTTAGCGGTGCGGCTTTGGCGACGATTGTTTCCCAGGGTGTAAGTATGTTTTGCTCCATTATATACCTTAATAAAAAGCAGTTTGTATTTGCCTTTAAGCTTAAAAATTTCAAGGTGGTAAAAGAGAGGGCCTTGGAGCTTGCGAAAATAGGAATACCCATAACCTTGCAGGAATGTATGGTAAGGCTTTCCTTTCTGTATCTCACCTCGGTGACAAACAGCTTGGGAGTAGCCGCTTCCTCGGCTGTGGGAATAGCAAGCAAATACGATGTTTTTGCAATGCTTCCGGCAACCTCGGCGGCTAACGCTTTGGCGTCTGTTGTTGCACAAAATTACGGTGCGGGAAAATATCAGAGAATGAACAAATCCCTGCTTGTGGGAATTTGCTTTGCTCTGCCCATATCACTGTGCTTTTTCCTTTGGGCACAAATTTCTCCTGAAACAATGCTGGGGCTCTTTACAAAGGACAGCGAAATAATAAAAGTGGGAATAGACTTTTTCAGAACCTGTAGTTATGATTACATAGCAGTGCTGTTTGTGTTCTGCTTTAACGGATATTTAAACGGAAGAACAAAGACGCTGTTTACAATGATAAGCTGCTGCTTCGGAGCTTTGGCACTTAGAATGCCGCTTATATATCTTGTATGCAGATATTTCCCGGGTAATTTGGGAATAATCGGAACGGTGGCCCCGACAGTATCGGGAATAATGGCTGTTTACACATTGATTTATGTTTTGTATTTGGTTAAAAAACATAACCATGGGGATTTTTTATATAATTAGTATCATAATAAAAAATGGCTGTGTCACAACGTTAACCGTGACATAGCCATTGTAATTTTTAAAACTAACGTCTCGCCCGCCTTGAAACGATGTTAATTTCCAAACAAAAGTGTTACAAGGAGGAAATAAAAAATTCGCCTGACGTGTGCTGGTGTTTATTTAATAGAAAAAATTTTGCACGTTGGAACTAAAAAAGAAAGTTAAATGAGAGCGAGCCATTCTAAAGGAAACAGAGGAAGGTATCGCCCGCCTTGTAATGAAGTTTATTTTTAAATTAAAGCATTGCAAGGCGGATTTAAAATAAAGGCGGATTTAAAAAATTCGGAGATAAAAAATAAACTGTAAGGAAAGAAAAGCCATTCTGCGTCAGGAAAACGAAGTTAAAACCGCCGCAAATGAGAGGTTTTCCGAAAGCTGACCCTTTCCAAGGCGGACAGAAAAATAATTAACATAATTCACATATATTAACATGGGTTAAAAAGGAAGGGGGAAAATATGAGAAGTTTTCCTTTTCGGGCTGTGGAAACAGTTGATTTATTCATGTTAAAAAATGAGGAATTAAAGTTTTTTAAGATTTTACATTATAAAGGCAAAGATGATTTTTTAAGCCTTAAAAAGTGATTTTTCAAGGCTTTTTTCTTTTTTGAAAAAAACCGATTTTTTGTATTTTTTCTTAAAAATGATAGTAATTTTCTTTTTAAGATAATAATTCGTTTTTTATTCCAAAAATCAGAAAAATAAACGTGAAACCTTGAAAAAAATTACGGAAAAATAAAATTATTTTACCTATTGACAACTAAAATATTACACATTGTAAATATTTGCCGTTGATTTATTCAATGAAAATGTTGATGTGGATAACTGACAATGTTGATAACTATGTTGAATTAACGAAAAAGTCAGTAATATTCAAATTTTAAAACCTGTTTTAACAGGGTTTTTCAACTGTTTCAACAGAGTTTTCCACATAAATGTTTATTTTAAGTAATAATACATTTTGTATATATTCTTTTTTGAAAAAATATTCACCATATGTTAATTGCACTGTGGAAACAAGTGACTTTTTTCGCCCTGTTTTGCAGTGGATTTTTAATCTATGTAAATATTTATGTATACAAGCCTTTAAAAATGCCAACCATTAAAAAAGAGAATATAAAGGAGGCAGTAAAATGATAAAAGGAATTAACAGGCAGATTATAGAAATAAACGATACAGGCAACACATATTACGAAAAGGCTTGGCTTGTTGTGCGTCCCGAGTTTGACTCAGCACAAAAGGAGCTTCTTGAACGGGAAGCCGCCCAGCTTATTAAAGCTATTCAGGCACCCTCGTCCTTTCAGCGTAAAAATATAAAGCTGCGTCAGTGGGTAAAATTTCTTGTTGCCGCCGCAGTAGGAGCTTTGGTCTGCTTTATGATTGTAAGCGGGGTTTAACTGCGTATATAAGTGTATCTTTGTTTCTCTTAAATGTTATTAATTGGTTTTATGCTATTGATTTAAAAAATAAAATAGGCTATAATAAAACGAAAGAAAAATAATATTTCGGAGGAATTCTGATGAAAAAGATAATTGCAGTTCTCGCCGCAATAATGATGTTTGCTTCTGTTGCAGCGGCTTGCGGTGTTAGCGACCCTCTTAATACAACGGAGGCTTCCACAACACAGGAGTCAACGCAGGAAGAGACACAGCCTCAGGTGGACAAAGAGGATTACAGCGACACCTTTGAGGATTTGTGCAAGTATATGACTGATATGACATATGTAAGCGGAGAGCCTAAGGAAATGACCGCAGAGCTTATCGGAGCTACAGAAGGCAAAAAATATTCCTTTAATTACGGTTCGGGAACAGTTACAGCTGAGTTTTATGTGTTTGACCTTGATAATTTAAATGAAACGGCAGAGAAGACTATTTCCGATGTTAAAGAAACAGGAAAGTTTAAAATCGGAAATCTTCCCGAAACAGAGGCTGTTCTTTCAGATAACGGCAAGTATCTTATGGTATACAGAGATACAGCCTATGACGCGGCAAATGCCGAAAGCCAGAATACAATCAGATATAATGAAGTTATGAAGGAATTTAAATCTTTCGGTAAGTGATAAAAACATTAAATAACAAAAGCAGGTAAACCACTTCGGCTTACCTGCTTTCTTTATGTTTATGAAGTTTATTTTTTCTTATTTAAGTCTCGCTCCGCAGCTTCCGCAGAACATATCGTTGGGGCCGTGCTCGGTTCCGCACATCGGGCATCTGGTGTCTGCCTGTGGTTCAGGCTGAGGCTCGGGAGTGCTTTCGTATGAATAGCTGTTTTCTGGCTCCTGAGGCTGGCTCTGAGGGGTGTTTTGATTATAGTAAGGATTGTAGTAGGCATTGTCCTGATTGTTTACAGGGGCGTTTACAGGCTCGCTGTATGGATTGCCGTACTGTACGCCCTGATTAAAGCTGTTGTCCTGACTGCCGTAGTTGTTATAAGGCTGCTGTGCAGGCTGATAGGAATAGCCCATGTTCATCTGAGGAGCATTGTTTGCAGCGGCAAAGTTTCCCATAGCCTGACGCTCCATATAAGGTCTTATGTAGCTTGCATATTTGATTGCAAAAACAGCTTCCGCAAGAGGAACAATTAAGCTAATTGATGTGGTAACATAAAACATTGGCG
The DNA here is from genome assembly GCA_944380855.1 of uncultured Clostridia bacterium. GTDB lineage: Bacteria > Bacillota > Clostridia > Oscillospirales > Acutalibacteraceae > Limousia. The sequence goes on from CALWIW010000014.1 coordinate 48,685, forward strand.
GAATTTCAACTCGGCTGTAAGGCATAGAGTAAATAGAGGAAATTCCAATTATAATTGCAATAACGTTAAAAACAATCCCTATGATTGTCATAACTCCGTAAGCAGTTGCACCCTTTTTTGAAAGATAGGCGGAATTAAGTCCTCGGCGGATTGCACCGTAAAAGCGTACACGATGTATGCACTGAATAATAACATATATCATAACCACTGTGAAAATAATTCCTATTATTAAAAGCATGCTGTCATACATGGATTTGACTGCACCGTATTCATAATAAGATGAATAGCCGAATACTGACTGAAAAAATCCTGTAGACGACAACGAACCTGCAAAAATAAGTATTATAACAACAAACAATGCAAGAAGACAGGCAAAAGCCAGCATTACAATTGAAACAATCCAATTAATTGTAACTCCAGCATTTGGCTTTGAGCTTGGGGAGGAACTTCTTGATTTAAAGAACATTAAAATAAATCCCAAAACATAAAACAATGCCGGAATTGCTGCTATCCATGTTATATTAACAGTGGAAACAGTTTCATCGTAGTAGTAAGAATAGTTGAAATTGACGTTTGACATACTGGCAATATTCATAATTGAACTGACAATAGTCAAAACAGCGGATATAGCAAAAAGACAGGCAAGCACTAAAACAATAGGTCTGGAAAGAAAACCCTTTATAATTTTGTTGTTTTCTTCGTAGGGATTGTATGCTGAGGGTTCAGCCATACCCTGGTTGTACATATTCTGATACATATTCATACCTCCAAAATAAAAAATTATACCCGAAAGCCTCGGAATTAAATATATTTTATAAGAAAATAAGTAAAATATCAATAGATTTTGAAAAATATAGTTGAAAATTAAAAAAGAAAGCAGAAAACTACAGCAAATAATGTGATTACATGGATATTATATTGTTGCTTGGGCAAACTTATAACGCTTAACGCTAAGTACATTTTAATAAAAATGATGAAGACAGAATAATAAGAAAATAACAAGAAATAATACGGGGAATTATGTATAAAAAAAGAGGGAATAAATCAAATCTAATATAGAAAACGTCAAACTGAAAAAAACTCAAAAAAAAGCGAAAAAAAGTGTTGACAAACGGGAATAAATGCTATATAATAGCAACTGTTCCGCTCGGGACGACA
>CALWIW010000015.1 GCA_944380855.1 uncultured Clostridia bacterium
CATCTGTTTTTTCTGCATTGGGCTTACGCCGTCAACAGGATAGAAAACAATTATCTTTGTGTGGTCAACGTCCTTAAAGCCTTCCAAAGCAGCTTTTCCTGTATCGCCGGAAGTAGCTACAAGGATAACCGCATCTTTTCCGTCCCCTGTTTTTTGCAAAGATTTTGTAAGAAGATGGGGCAAAATCTGCAATGCCATATCCTTAAAAGCAGATGTAGGACCGTGCCAAAGCTCCAAAATATTCATTTCCTTGCCGTCAAAGGTTTCGGCTTTGAGAGGAGCAGGATTGTCGCTTTCAAACTTTTCCGCAGTATAAGCACTGTCAACACACTGAGCTATTTCCTCGGCAGTAAAATCAGTGAGAAAGTCACCCAGTATTTTCTTTGCTCTGTCATTGTAACTCATTTTGCAAAGACTTTCAAAAACACCCTTGTCATAAACGGGAAAATCCTGAGGAACGAAAAGTCCGCCCTCGGAGGAAATACCCTGTGCAATGGCACGGGCAGCCGAAACGACTTCATTTTTATTTTCTGTGCTGTTATATAACATAAAACCATCCTTTCGGGTTCTTTTACAATATCTATACAAGATAACATTTTACACCATAGAGTGCTAAATGTCAAAGTTTTCAAAAAAATTATAAGCATTTTTAAAGAAAAGCTTGTTAATCAGGCTTTCGCTGTAGTTATGCTTCAAAAAAAGCTCAAAAAGATTCTCCATACTTTCTATTCCCGTAATGCCTTTAGGCATATCCGTTCCGTCAAAATCAGAACCGATACAAAGATGATTTTCTCCGCCCAATGAGAGAAAATGCTCGGCATGACGGAGAATATCTTCGGAAATCGCCTTTTGCGGTTCACTGTTCAAAAAGCTTCTGCAAAAATTAATACCCACAACGCCGTCCTTTTGGCAGATTATTTTAAACTGCTCATCGGTAATGTTTCTTGGGTTGTTGGTCATACTGCGTGAATTGCTGTGACTTGCGGCAAAAGGAGCATCTGACAGCTGTGCAACCTCATAAAAAAGTTTCTCAGAGCCGTGGGAAACGTCTATTATTATTCCCTGTCGGTTCATTTCCATTACGGTTTTTCTGCCAAGCTCTGTAAGTCCTCTGTCCTCAGAAGCCTTTATACCGCTGCCCAAGGAATTTTCACCGTTCCATGTAAGAGTTATCATTTTAACTCCTGCTTTTTTAAGTCTTATCACATCTTCGCTTTTTTTAATAAGTCTTCCGTTTTCAAGGGTAAAAATCACACCATGTTTTTTATCTTTGTAAAGTTTCTCAATGTCCAAAAAACCGCTGCATAAAATCATGCTGTGCCTTTTACATTCCTCCGTAAGCTTCTTGCAGGCACTGCTGAAAAGCTTTTCTGCGTATTCGTCCGTAACATCGTCAGGAATCCAAATTGCCATACATTGAATCCAAGGGGAATATTTTTTACCTCTGTCAAAGGACAGCTGATAAGGCGGAAGAAATTCACCCTCAAACAAAATGCCCTGAGCAAAAGTGTTTTTCTCCTTATTATAACAATTTTCGTTTAGCGTCTTATTTTCGGTGACTGCTCTGTAAAGAGTATCACAGTGCAAATCAAAAAACTGCATACACAGACCTGCTTTCAAAGGCGTTTTCTATATAAGTTATTGTAAAATCCTTCATTTTGTCATCGGCATAAACCTCTGCAATATCAAACCTGCACCGAGGTTTAATTTTTTCTTTTGCCATATAACAGCAAGCCGCCTTTATTATTTTCTGCTGTTTATAATAATTCACCGAGACACTGGCTGGAATTGATGTTCTGAGTTTTCGTGTTTTAACTTCAACAAAAACATATACTCCGTCCTTTTCGGCTATTATATCAATTTCCGCAAAAGAAGTTTTAAAATTCCTTTCAAGGATTTTATACCCCTGTTTTTTTAAATACTTGCAGGCCTTATCCTCCCCAAAAGTACCTTTGTACAAATGATTTTTTTCTTTAAAAAACATTCTCATAATCGTGTTTAATTTACTTTAAAATTTTCTTGAGAAAGCTTGGTCTGTGAACCTCACAGGGACCATACTTTTTTAGTGCCTCCACATGAAGCTTTGTACCGTAGCCCTTGTGCTTTTCAAAGCCGTACTGGGGATAGTCTATTGCATACTGACGTAAAATTCTGTCCCTTGAAACCTTTGCAAGTATTGAAGCGGCTGCAACTGACATGGACTTTGCATCACCTTTTACCACCGCCTCGCAGTCTATATTCAACGATGGTTTTCTGTTTCCGTCGATAATTGCAAAATCTACAGGTATTTTTAACCCCTCTACCGCTCTTTTCATTGCAAGCATTGCGGCGTTTAAAATATTTATTTCTTCAATCTCCTCAACTGTCGCAAAACCTATTGACCAATCCTCCGCCTGCTCTGTAATAATATCAAAAAGAGCTTCTCTCTTTTTTTCACTGAGCTTTTTTGAATCGTTTACTCCCTCAAGAATAAGTCCTTTAGGCAAAAGAACGGCGGCGGCACATACAGGCCCTGCCAAAGGACCTCTTCCCGCTTCGTCTACTCCGCATACAGCATTGTAACCTCTTTCATAAGCTGAATTTTCATAAAAAAGCCAATCCATATCTATATTCCTCACATATTTTCAGGAAATTCCAAAGTTAATCTGCCAAGCTTTGCTCCTCTGAATTCGTCCAAAACCATTGACGCCGCACGCTCTGTGTCGGCTTCTCCCCCTGAAATTAACATTCCTCTTTTTCTTGCAACGATTTCCAGCAGTTCATATCCCGGCAAGCCTTTATACTGAACATTGGAAAGCTTTAATCTTTCAACAAACTGCGGCGTACTTTTTTCCGAAAGAAATTCTAAAAGACGTGACGCCAGCTGTTCCGTATCAACAATTTCATCTTTAACAGAACCCATAAAAGCCAGATGCTCACCCACAACCTTGTCGTCAAATTTCGGCCACAAAACACCGGGAGTATCCAAAAGCTCAAAGCCTTTTGCAACGGTGAACCACTGGTTGCCTCTGGTAACGCCTGGCCTGTCCTCAACCTTAGCTCTGTTTTGCTTTGCAATTCTGTTGATAAAAGATGACTTTCCCACATTTGGAACGCCCACAACCATAACCCTTATGCTTCTGTTTACCATACCCTTGTTTTTCCATGCGGCTATTCTTTCCGCAAGCACCTCTTTTACCGCAGGTATAAACCTGTTCAGCCCTTTTCCTGTTTTGCAGTCAACCGGAATTGCCACAATATTTTGGGATTTATAGTATTCAATCCATTTAGAGGTAGCGTTTGGGTCTGCCATATCGCATTTATTCAAAAGAACTACCCGAGGTTTAGAACCTACAATCTCCCCTAAATCGGGATTTCTGCTGCTTATAGGAATACGTGCGTCGATAATCTCTGCCACGGCGTCAACCAGCTTAAGAGACGACTGGATTTTTCTTTTTGTTTTGGTCATATGACCCGGGAACCATTGAATATTTTGAATTTCGCTCATAATTTTCCTTTCGATTCATTTACATAAAATTTAAAACGGCTTTAAATTAATAAAACCGTTTTATTTTTAATCTCTGTTTAATTTTAACCTATATAGGATATTCTGTCAAAGGGATAAACCAAAAACTGGGCTTTTCCGATTATATCATTCTCATGGATAAGACCAACAGCCTCATATCTGCTGTCAACAGATGTTTCTCTGTTATCACCCATAACAAAAACATATCCGTCCGGAATGGTTGACGGTACGTCCCACTGAATACCCGTAGACGTTTCGCCTTTCAAATAAGGCTCGTCTATAATTTTGCCGTTAACAAGCACCCTGTTTTTGTCTTCTTCTATCTCTATGCTCTGACCGCCAACCGCAATGACTCTCGCAATTAAAGCGGTGCTTTCCCCTGAATTTCCTTCCGAAATATCCGAGTTAATAACAACTATATCCCCCTGTTCAGGAGTATACAAAAAATTAGTCAGAATTATTGTATCATTCTCCGCCAAAGTATCTCCCATAGAATCGCCGACTACGGTAACCGGGCGGAAAAAGAATACAAGCAATACAACAATCAAGACCACGCACACAACAAGACAGTGAATCCAGCCGAACAATCCGCTTACAAAACCTCTTTTATGGGGAACAACAACTTCATAACTATCATTGTTATTTTCTGCTGAGTACGGCTTTGATGAATATTCAAAATTATCATCATATCTGTATCTGCTCATTAAATCTCCTCCTTATAAATACTTAAAGGCTTTCACCTATTATAAAACAGATGAAAGCCCATTGCAATAGTGTGAATATTATTTAGTCAATAAAACCGAATCTTTCAAAGGGAAACAGCACAAATGTGACCTTTCCCACAATGTCGTTGACATTTACAAGACCTATCTCATTATATCGGCTGTCCATAGAAATATATCTGTTATCACCCATAACAAATACATAACCATCAGGGATTACCTCAGGTATTTCAGCAGTACCCGGAATAGTTTCACTCGACACATAAGGCTCATCCAAAACCTTGCCGTCAACAATAACCTTTTGATTTTCAAAATCAATCTCAAGAGTTTGTCCCGGGGTAGCAATTACCCTCTTAACTATCGGCTTTGAATATCCTTCTTCTGATTTCCCCACAACAACTACGTCCCCGTCCTTGGGAGTATAAGCCATTTTGGTTACTATGATTTTGTCGCCGCTTTCCAATGTATGCTGCATTGAGTTTCCGTCAACTATAACCATTGTGAGAAGAAAAGTTATAATTAATATCAATACAGACGCAGAAACAAAGACAGAGCGAAGAATATCGTACACTCCGCAGACTCCTGCACTGCTGACAGGCTCTATACCGTAAATAATATTTTCATCATTATTCTTTTTCATCATTTCATTTACCACTTTTCTGAAACATTATATGGAACAAAGCAAAAAGGGACGGTAAGACCGCCCCTTTTAAGTAGGTTTTACTTACGGATTTCTTCCTTAACCTTTGCAGCCTTACCAACTCTATCACGCAGATAGTACAGCTTGCTTCTTCTAACTTTACCGTGTCTTACAACCTGAATATCCTTAACATTCGGTGAATGAACAGGGAATACTCTCTCAACGCCAACGCCGTAGGAAACACGACGAACGGTAAATGTTTCAGCAACACCGCTGCCCTTTCTTGCGATAACAGTGCCTTCAAACATCTGAATTCTTTCTCTTTCGCCTTCACGGATATTAACTGAAATTTTTACAGTATCACCGATAGAAAACTCAGGAATTTCACTTTTTACAGAACTTGCTGCAATTGTCTTTAATGCGTCCATAAACATCCTCCTAAAATTTTCAGACATTCGTACCAATCGGCAGAGGACTGTCCGCTTCAAAATGACGGCTGTCGCCGTTATTTGAACCCCATCGCACAGCGACGGTTTCAAACGCCTTAAAATAATAACATATAACCGTTATTATTGCAAGTGTTTGCAGGATATTTTTTCATATATTTTTAAAATTCTAATTTCAATATCAAATAATTCAGCAGAAAAGCAGTAAAACACAGAAGTAAGCAAAAACATTCTCGTCTCTGTTTTCTGTTTCTATACTTAAATACCCATTAAAAAATTATTTCGCTTTTGCTCAAAACGTAAAAAACAAAAGTCAGGCAGCAGCGAAACTCTTATCGCTGCTGCCCTTGATTATTGACCTATAAAATTATAAAAGAGATTTTAATATACAGCATTTATAATTTTGGCTGCAATATTGGTTTTAACGATTTACAAGCTTGATCTGTATAAGGGTAGCGTCAAAAATACTTATTTTGCCATTTTCATTTACATCTGCGTACTTTTCGTCGAAAACAGCTCCTTCAGGCATATTTTTAACAAGATAACACTGTATCAGTGTAGCATCACTAATGCTTATAACTCCGTCAAGATTAACATCGCCCAACTCATAATCAGGAACCTGTCCTGAAGTAAAGTTAAATGTATATGTCTTTTCTGAAGCAACTGAACCGTCCTCAGCTATTACCTTTACAACCGTCTTACCCGGAACAGATGTTGCCGGGATAACTGTTACAGAAGCGTTGTTTGTAGCTTCAATTGTAACCTCAGGAGCTTTTCCTGATACTGAAATATTGTATTCTGTAACCGCCGGGTCAAATTCTGCAAAATCAACTCCGCCAACTTTTACGTTGGTAATTTCATATGCAGATTTTTCTACAACTTCCTTGCCGTAAAGCTCGATTTCAGTAACACCTATTGACTTGCTTGCCTTGCACTGCATATTTACCCTTACAATGCAGGTCTTAACAGGTTCAAAAGTGATTGTTGTCATTTCGCCTGACTTAGCTTCCGGCTTTCCGCCTGTGTAAGTTACTTCTGTCCAGTTAGCCTCATCGTTGAACGGATGGTCAGCAATGTTTGCTATGTGACCTCTTGGGTTGTTCACACCGTTAGCAGTTTTGCCTGGAAGTTCAAAATCAAGAGGACCTGTGTAGTATTCAATCTTGTAAGACTCCGGAAGCTGAGTTGCTCCATTGTCGCCCTCTGTAAAGAATCCTACCTTCATTGTGTCAACATAGTTTTCTTTAACATCGCCTTCATGAGCCATTATTACGCCTACCCAGTCACCGCTTCTTGCAGTTCTCTGCCAGTTACACCAGATGTTCTTGCCTTCATTATCTGATGTAGCAAAGGAAATGCTTCCGTCGTTGAGTTTTTCAACTCTGTCAGTTGAACCGGCTTCATCGTTTGTAAATGAAGCAACTGCGAAAGGAAGTTCATAACCGTTTCTTGTCTGATAGTAGTTAGCACTTTGAGTAAGGTCTGTTTCAGTAACTCTTACCTTTGCTGTAACAGCATATTCGGACTCGTTTATTGTTGCTCTACCTTCAACTGTTACAATTGTATTCTCCTCTGTGTTAAAGTCTTCAGAAGTATAGGAGTTCCAAGTAACATTTGCCTTAACACTTGTACCGTCGCTGTAATAAGCGGTTACAGTGCCGGGCAATTCAGGAACTACGCCCTTCTGTGTAGCAAGTGTCAATGTGTCAAAGGTTGTGATATCTTTTACGGTTACAACAGCCTCTGGACGAAGTGTCTGACCTTCAACTGTACCCTGTACCTTGAATGTTCCGTAATCTGCGTAAAGTGACGGGTCTATTTCATCCCATGTAACCTTTACATTTCTTGGGAAACTGTCCTTTACGTTTGCAACAACATATTCAGGGAGAACAGGAGCCTGATTAAGCTTTGTTGTTACGTTTACAGGTTCATAAGATTCAACAACAACTTCTGTCTCGCTTTCTGTGATTGTGATTGTCACAGGGTCAGATTTAAGTATTGTGCCGTTGTTGTCATATTCAGCCTGAACAGTAACTGTGCCCTGTTTTACAGCATATATCTTGTTGTCTGCTGAGTTTATTGAAATTTCGCCGCCTTCTGCGGAAACTTCCTTAAGAACTGCCCCTACTGTGTTGCCGTCAACCTGAGAACCGTCCTCGTAAACAGCTTTAATTTCATAATCAATTATAGCGTTTTCAGGGGCTGTTGTCGGTTCTGCGTTTAAGGTGAGATTAGTAATCTTTAGAGGTTCTTTTGTAAATGAGACATTATAAGTGTTAACTGTCTGACCGTCCTCGGATACCACCTTAATAGCAGCGTTTTTATCTATTGACATAGGCGGAACAATAAATACACTTGCATTGTCGCCGGCAACTGCGGTGATTTCAGGAATATCATATGGATATCCATCGCTCACTGAATATTCAAAATACGGAGAAGTTTATCAAAGTGCCTGTGAGTTGTTGGAAAACGGCGGTTCACAGCAGGATTACGATTTAGCTGCTGAGGCTTTAACAGCCCTGAATGCAATTGTTATCCGCGGCGGAGATATAAATAATAACGGCAAACTTACAGTTTCTGACGCCACACTTATACAGCTTTCACTTGTCAATAGAATTACTGATGAAACTGTAAAAGCGGATATAGAAAAATACGGCGACATAGACTTCAGCGGACAAGTAAATATTTCCGATGCCACAGAGATACAGAAGATTATTACAGGTCATTTCGGTATTTTCGGTAATCCTACTGTATAATTTAATAGAAATTTTGAATAACAAATTTCTAAATCCTCAAATACCACTTGCGTGAAAACTATCAAACATAACAATAATTAACTGAAGATTTTATAAAAAAGGAGCTGCGGCGAAATTTCATCTCGCCACAACTCCTTTTTATCTGAACTAAAAATTCATAAAGGCTGTATGGCAAAAGTTTGGGGGAATTTTGGGATTCCAAAGGGACCACTGTCCCTTTGGCAGGTGGGTTGGAGGACAGCGTCCTCCAAGGTCTTAAAATGCTGAAAAAAACGCAGGAGTAAGCAAAAAACAGTCCGGTGAACTGTTTTTTGCTGTGAACCCACGTCAGTGTTCCCCACTAACTTTTTATTTTTTCTAAATTCAATTTTCCCCCATCTATCGACTAAGAGCCTTTATAAAACACTTTACTGTATTTAGATTCAGTTAATATGTATTATAGATTAATTAAAATCACTTTTTATCTCTGCGTTTTAAAATAACCATTAAAATTATAGCAATAAGAGCTACTGCAATTACGGCAATATAAACGGCGTACATAGTCTGCTGTCCTGTGCTTAATTCAGCAGGTGTATAGGACTCTGCAAATGCTGTAAAGCAACAGCACAAGGCAACCGTTACCACAGTACATAATAAAGCCAAAGAACTGCTCAAAAACCTTTTCATAAAAACAACTCCTTTTTATATAAAAAGCACAAATAATATTTTAATTCATTATATCAAGGCAGACATACTTTGTCAAACAAGCACACTTTAAATATTAGCCTTTTTAATTCCCTGAATAATATTTTTTTCTGAAAAAGTCCTGTTCAAATAGTTTAAAACTGTTTTTTTATCACCGCTCCATAAAGGCTCCACTAAAAGTCTTTTATCTCCGTCACCGGTCATTCGGTGAATAACAACGTTTTCAGGAATTATTTCAATACAGCGGCACAAAAGCTCGGCGTACTCCTCCAGGGAAAAAATTCTGAAAGGCTCTTTTTTATACATCTCATAAAGTTTAGTATCTTTCAAAATATGAAGAAGCTGAAGCTTTATTCCGTCACTGACTTTGGAACTGTAATCAACTGTTTCCAGCATCTGTTCTTCGCTTTCTCCCGGCAGACCCAAAATAATATGTGTCACCACTTCCGCACCGATACTTTTAAGATTTTTTACACTTTCGTCATATACCTTTAAGGGATAACATCTGTTTATAAGCTTCGCTGTATTTTCGTGGATTGTCTGAAGTCCCAGTTCCACCCACAAGGGCTTAATTTTTGCAAGCTCCTCAAGCAGCTTTAAAACCTCATCACCCAGGCAGTCAGGTCTTGTACCGATTGACAATCCCACAATATCGGGGTGATTTATTGCTTCAAAAAAAATTTTTCTCAGATAAGGCACAGCCGCATACGTATTCGTATGCGACTGAAAATATGCTATATATCCGCCCTCTTTGATTTTTCTGCTCAAGAGCTTTTTGCCTTCCTCTATCTGTTCGGTTATGCTTAATTCTGATGATGGACAAAAACTGCCGGAGCCGTTTCCACCGCAAAAAATACAGCCGCCGTAACCAACCTTACCGTCACGGTTGGGACAAGTCATTCCCCCGTCTATGGTCAGCTTATAAATTTTTCTGCCAAAACGCTCCTTTAAATAAGCATTAAGGGTGTTAATATACATCACATTCACCTGTATTATTTCTTTGACTTGTTAGGAAGTCTGTGCTTGCTGTCATAGTCCTTTGCCACTTTAACAACAACACCGCTCAATGCAAGCAGACCTACGATATTCGGAAGAACCATAAGTCCGTTAAACATATCGGACATATTCCAAACAAGGTCAACTTTAAGTGTTGAGCCCAAGATGATAAATATAACAACTATAGCACCGTAAATCTTAACCGCCTTTTTACCGAAAAGGTACTTAACGTTTTGTTCGCCGAAGAAATACCAGCCGATAATTGTTGAAAAAGCAAAGAACAGCATACAGATAGCAATAAATATGTTACCAAAACTTCCGAAAGTGCTGTTAAATGCTACCTGTGCAAGCTCCGCACCGTCAAAATCTTTCCAAGCACCGCTTGAAACACTTGTAGAAATAATAACCAATGCTGTCATTGTAAGAACAATAAATGTATCAATGAAAACTCCAAGCATAGCGATTATACCCTGGTCACCCGGGTGGTCAACCTTTGCAAGAGCGTGGGCATGAGGAGTAGAACCCATACCTGCTTCATTGGAGAAAAGACCTCTTGCAACACCCTTGCTCATAGCCATCTGTATTGTAATACCCAAAGCACCGCCGGCAACTGCCTGAGGATTAAAAGCTCCCACAAAAATCTGGCGGAAAGCTTCCCCTACAAAGGAAAAATTAATTCCGAGAATAATAAGACAGCCAACAACATAGAACAAAGCCATAATCGGTACAATCTTTTCTGTAATCCATGCAATTCTCTTTGCACCGCCGATAAATATCAAAGCGGCAAAAACAGCAACTGCAATTCCCACCGCAATAGGTGGAACATTAAATGCATTCTGGAAAGAAGCACCTATTGAATTTGACTGAACCATATTTCCCATAAAGCCAAGAGCAAGGATAATTGCTACAGAGAAGAATCCTGCAAGGAACTTTCCAAATTTCCCGTGGAATGCCGCTCTTATGTAGTAAACAGGTCCACCCGTTACCTCTCCGTCAGAATGTGTTGTCTTAAATTTTTGAGCCAGCGTTGCTTCGCTGTAAATTGTCGCCATTCCCAAAAAAGCACTAAGCCACATCCAAAAAATTGCACCGGGACCGCCCGCATGAATAGCGGTAGCCGCACCTGCAATATTTCCTGTTCCAACCTGAGCGGCAATTGCAGTGGTCAGTGCCTGAAAAGAACTCATACCATCCTTGCCTGCTTTTTTGCCGTTAAGAGAAAAACTGCCGAAAAGCTTTTTTATACCTGTTTTGAATTTTCTTACCTGGACAAATTTAAGTCTTAAAGTAAAGAAAATACCTGCTCCGCACAAGATGTAGATAAGAGCATAATCCCACAAATAAGAATTTATAATCTTAACCACATCATTCACATAATTCATTACTGCGTCCAAAAAAACCACTCCTAAATAAATGTAATCATGTAAAACAATATATAAAAAATAAAAAGAGCCTAACTCAAACGAGTTAAGCTCCGGAAAACAAAATAAATAGAATAGCAAAGCGACACAAATATCGTTCTCTGTCCTTTTGCCTGAGAGATTCGGAAAAAATCCTTGCACCTTCGGCACCCTTTAAAAGAGATTCTCCAGAGTTTACTCGGTTTTCAGTCCTATTTCCTTTCGGAAACTCCTGAGAGCATTACTCCTTCGGCAAGCACAAGGCTACTTTTCTGAAAACTTCAACGCAATTTAAAATATCAAATCACGACAACGTCACTATGTTACCATATACATCGACAAACTTCAAGCAATAATCACAAATTACTTAATTTTTGTCAAAAATACACAAACAAGATACAGCGTATTTAGCAACAATACGCATAAATTATTTTTTTGAAATAACTTCCTTAACAGCCTCAACGATATGCTTGTCTGTCATCTCGTATTCTTCCTGAAGGAAAGGAAGCTTTCCAACCTGGCCGAATCTGTCCTTAATTCCTATTCTCTTCATAATTGTAGGACATTCCTCGCCCAATACCTCAGCAACAGCAGAACCAAGACCGCCGATAATGTTGTGGTTTTCTGCAACAACAACAGCTCTTGTCTTCTTTGCAGAAGCGATAACAGCTTCTCTGTCAATAGGCTTTATTGTATGGATATTGATAACTTCAGCGTCAATGCCAAGCTCTTCAAGAGTTTTCAAAGCCTTCATTGTTTCCTGAACCATAATACCTGTTGCAAAAATTGTAACGTCCTTACCCTCTTTAATTGTATCCGCCTTAAAGAGGTCGAATTTATAATCAGGAGCAGTAAATACATCGTCAATTGCCTTTCTGAACATTCTGATGTATACAGGACCGTCATAATTTATAATCTGAGGCATAGCCTGTCTGAACTGTTCTGCGTCAACAGGCTCATATATTACAATATTGGGAATACTTCTTACAACGCCCACATCCTCAACACTCATGTGTGTTGCACCGTTAAGCTGTGCTGTAATTCCCGGGTCAGAACCTACAATCTTTACATTACATTTTGCAAGAGCAATAGAAACGGAGATCTGGTCGCAAATTCTTCTTGTTGCAAAAGGAGTAAAAGAGCTGATAAAAGGAATCATGCCGCAGGTTGCCATACCGGCAGCAATACCTGCCATGTTCTGCTCAGCAATACCAACGTCAAACGCTCTGTCAGGATAAATCTTGCGAAGTCCCATTGTACCGTTGCACTTTGCAAGGTCAGCGTCAATAACTACAATTCTTTTATCCTTTGCCATTTCTTCTGTAAGTACATCACAGAAAATTCCACGAATTTCTTTACTTGCCATCAGTAACTACCTCCTTATTTCAACTCTTCCAAAGCAGCTGCTTTCTGCTCTGCATTAAAGTTCATGCTGTGGCAGTCAACAAGTGCATTCTCAACAAAAGAAATGCCTTTACCCTTAACTGTGTTGAGAACAACCATTGTAGGCTTGTCCTTAACCTGCTTTGCTCCGTCGATAGAAGCAACAATAGCATCTATATCATGTCCGTCAATTTCATAAACATTAAAACCGAAAGCCTTGAAACGCTCGGCAGGATTTGCAACAGACATAATTTCTTCAGTAGTTCCGTCAATCTGCATCTTATTGTAATCCATAAATACAATAAGGTTATCAAGCTTGAGCTGTACGGCAGACATACAAGCCTCCCATACCTGTCCTTCCTGACTTTCTCCGTCGCCGATAATGCAGTATACTCTTGCACCGTTATCAAGAATTTTAGAAGCCTTAGCCATACCTACAGCAGCGGATATACCCTGTCCGAGTGAACCTGCTGTCATATCAATTCCCGGTGTTAAAGTTCTGTCACAGTGGCTAGGAAGATTTGTTCCTTCAACATTAAGTGTTTTAAGCTCTTCCATTGGGAAATAACCCTTTAAAGCCAAAGCGGCATAAACTGCAGGACCTGCGTGTCCCTTGGATACCACAAGTCTGTCACGGTTTTCCATATTTGGATTTTTAGGATCAACATTCATTTCCTTAAAATAAAGTACCGCAAGCAAATCGGCAATTGACAAGCTTCCGCCGATATGGCCTACGCCGAGAGTTGCAATTTCGTCAGTAGTGTAATAACGAATCTGCTTTGCTATATTACGCAATTCAGCTGTTCCCATAATACAATCCTCCAGTTAACAAATCGGAAAAGCAAAAATAGCTTTTCATGCTAAATTATCATATCACAAATTTAATATAAGTTCAATTAGATTTTGCTTTATTTATAACATTTTTGCATACTTCACTATTTATCTGCAAATTCAGACACTTTTTACATTTATTTTTCCTAATTTTTCTTTAACTAACAAAACTTAATTCTGAACAAGTAAGTATTAATGACAAAACTCAAACTACAGAGGAAGCTAAACCCGTTATTTCACAATATATCATAAGAACAAAATCTATTATTCAAAAGTCCCGGTACCGAAAATTTTTTCAAGTCTTTCCATTGCTTCTACAGTCGCTTCTCTTGTAGAGAAAGCAGTTAATCTGAAATATCCCTCTCCTGCGGTTCCAAAACCGCTTCCCGGAGTTCCCACAACTGCGGCTTCCGTTAGCAGCTTGTCAAAAAATTCCCATGAAGTCATACCACCGGGACACTTAAGCCACACATAAGGAGAGTTTTCTCCTCCCACATATGCTATATTCAATTTATCCATGGTTTTTGTTATTATACCCGCATTGTCCATGTAATAGGAAATATTCTTCCTGCACTGCTCTATTCCCTCTTTTGAAAAAACAGCCTGTGCCGCTCTTTGAACAGGATAAGAAACTCCGTTGAATTTTGTTGTCTGTCGTCTCAGCCACATTTTTCTAAGGCTCATACCCTCAAAAACAAGTTCCTCGGGAACTACAGTGTATCCGCATCTTATTCCTGTAAAGCCGGCGGTTTTTGAAAGGGAGCAAAACTCTATTGCACACTTTCTTGCACCGTCAATCTGAAAAATACTTCTGGGAAGCTTTTCTTCCTGAACAAAAGCTTCATAAGCACTGTCGAAAAGAATAATGCTGTTATTTTTAAGTGCATAATTTACCCATACAGAAAGCTGTTCCTTAGTATAAACCGCACCGGTAGGATTATTGGGCGAGCAAAGATAAATAATGTCAGCCTGCACCTCGTCTGAAGGCATTGGCAGAAAATTGTTATCTTTGTTTCCCTCGGCAAAAATAATTTTTCTGCCGTTCATTACGTTTGTATCAAAATAAACGGGATAAACAGGATTAGGAATAAGTACGGTATTCTCCTTATCAAAAAGGTCAAGGACATTTCCAATGTCACTTTTTGCACCGTCGCTTACAAAAATCTCGTCCATATGGAGAGAAACACCAAAGGTATTATAATAATCTCTTATGGCTTCTCTTAAAAAGCCGTAGCCCTGTTCCGGGCCGTATCCGTGAAATGTTTCGGAAAAAGCCTGTTCTTCAAAGGCTTTCTTTCCTGCCTGAGCAACTGCCTGAGGCAAGGGCAGAGTAACATCGCCGATTCCCATTCTGATTATTTTTTTATGGGGATTTTCATTTTTAAACTTTTCTACTCTTGCGGCGATTTCAGAAAAAAGATAGCTCTCTTTAAGATTTTTGTAGTTTTTATTTATATTCATCTTCATTCCCTCCCATTTTCATAATTATATATCATCGCCGCCTTTATAAATCCCTTAAATATCGTGTGTGGCTTGTTCGGACGGCTCTTAAATTCAGGGTGATACTGAACGCCTACGAAGAAATTGTTCTTTGAATATTCCACAGCTTCAACCAGTCTGTTATCTGGCGATACTCCCGAGAAAATCATTCCGTTTTTCTCAAAAGCTTCTCTGTAGCCGTTATTAAACTCATAGCGGTGACGGTGACGTTCAGAGACATTCTGTTCCTGATACATTTCAAAAAGCTTTGAATCTTTTTTTACCTTACAAGGATAAGCACCAAGCCTCATTGTACCGCCCATCTCTTCAATGTATTTTTGGTCGTTCATAATATCAATAACTTTGTTTTTGCTGTCCATGTCAAATTCCTTTGAATTTGCGTCCTCAAGTTTCAGAATATATCTCGCAAAAGCTATTGAGGCAATCTGCATACCAAGGCAAATACCGAAATAAGGAATATTATTTTTAAGTGCATATTTTGCCGCCGAAATCATTCCCTCAATTCCACGGCTTCCGAATCCTCCCGGTATAATAATACCGTCGCATTTTTGAAGAACCTCACCTGCATTATCATCGGTAATTGACTCACTGTCTATCCACTTAATATTTACATTGGCACCGTTTGCCCAGCCTGCATGACTTAAAGCCTCTGAAACGGATAAATAAGAATCATGAAGCTTTACATATTTTCCAACCAAAGCAATGTTTACAGACTTTTCGCACTGCTTAATTGAGGATATCATGTTTTCCCATTCAGTAAAATCAAAATTCCTCTTATTCTCTAATGAAAGCTCTCTTAAAACCACCCTGTCAAGTCCCTGGTCTTTCAGCATTATAGGTGCTTCATAAAGAAGGGGAACGGTTCTGTTTTCAATAACACAGTCAGGAGAAACATTGCAGAACTTGGCAATCTTTGCAAATATAGATTTTTCCAAAGGTCTGTCGCATCTTGCAACAATTATATCCGGCATAATTCCAAAGGACTGCAATTCCTTTACGGAGTGCTGCGTGGGCTTTGACTTATGCTCTCCGGAAAACTCAAGATACGGTATGAGGGTAACATGAATAAAAAGGCAGTTTTTTCTTCCCTGCTCGTTAGAAACCTGTCTTATCGCCTCAAGATATGGCTGGGACTCAATGTCGCCGGTTGTTCCTCCGATTTCCGTTATAACAATATCAGCGTCGGTTTTCTCTCCCACCGAGTAAATAAAGCTTTTGATCTCATCGGTTACATGAGGAATTACCTGTACCGTTTCGCCCAAATATTCGCCCTTTCTCTCTTTTGTAAGCACATTCCAATACACTTTTCCCGTTGTTAGATTTGAGTATTTATTCAGGTTTTCATCTATAAATCTTTCATAATGTCCCAAGTCCAAATCGGTTTCCGCACCGTCTTCGGTTACATAAACCTCACCGTGCTGGTAAGGACTCATTGTACCCGGGTCTATATTTATATATGGGTCAAGCTTTTGTGCGGCAACCTTAAAACCTCTTGCCTTCAAAAGTCTGCCTAAAGACGCCGCTGTTATTCCTTTTCCAAGTCCGGATACAACGCCTCCGGTTACAAAAATATACTTACTCATTAACTTCAACTTCTCCTTTAAATGCCGTTACGGCGGGACCGGTCATAAAAACTCTGTCCTCGGTATATTTTATTATAAGTTCTCCACCTTTAAGCTTTACTGTTATATCCTCGTCCTTTTTGCAATATCCGCAGGCAACCGCCGCCGCCACAGAAGCACAGGCTCCTGTTCCGCAGGCAAGAGTTTCTCCGCTGCCTCTCTCCCATACTCTCATTCTAAGAGTCTTATCATCTTCAACGGTTATAAACTCTGTGTTTACGCCCTCCGGGAAAATAGGATTTTTCTCAAATCTTTTTCCCTCTTTTTCAATATCTATAATGTCAGTATCATCGCAAAAAACTACGCAGTGGGGATTTCCCATTGACACGCAGGTTATATTTTCAATGTTTCCGCAAATATCAACAGGTTTATTGATTGATGTTTCACCATCAAGCTTTACCGGTATATCTTTGTTTAAAAATGAAGATTTTCCCATATCAACGGTAACAAGCTTGGCTTTTCCCTTTTCATCGGGAATAATCTTCAGGGTTTTTATTCCGCTCAGAGTGTCAACAGTTACGGTATCACCATTCACCATGCCGTTGTCGTAAAGATATTTTCCAACACAGCGTATGCCGTTTCCGCACATTTTTCCCTCACTGCCGTCAAGATTAAAAATTCTCATCTTTGCTTCCGCTTTATCAGAAGGGCATATAAGTATAACTCCGTCGCCGCCTATGGAAAAATGCTGACGGGACAGATTTCTGCTCAATTCCTCGGGATTATCTATTTCCTGTTTAAAACAATCAATATATATATAATCGTTTCCGCAGCCGTGCATTTTTGTAAACTCAATAATTTTTCCGGACATTTTTTCTCCCCCTTGCAGCCCTGTTTATTTATGCTGATTTATTTTTTATTTATTTTCTTCAATAAGCTTTACAAACTCATCAAACAGCCACATAGTATCCAAAGGACCTGCACAGGCTTCCGGGTGAAACTGAACGGAAAATGCAGGAAACTCAGTATATCTTACACCCTCGCAGGAACCGTCGTTCATATTTATAAAGCTCAGCTTTCCGTGTTCCGGCAAGCTGCTGTCAACAACAGCATATCCGTGGTTCTGTGCCGTTATATAAACTCTTCCGCAGCTTAAATCCTTAACCGGCTGGTTTGCACCTCTGTGACCGTATTTAAGCTTCTCTGTCACTGCACCCTGAGAAAGAGCCAAAAGCTGATGTCCAAGACATATGCCGAAAATTGGTATTTTATACTGACAAACCTTTTTAAGCTCTTCAATTACGCCTTTGTTTTCCTGCGGATCTCCCGGTCCGTTTGAAAGCATAATACCGTCCGGGTTCAGGCTTTTAATATCCTCCGCCCTTGTATCTGCCGGAACAACAGTTACATTACAGCCACGCTGATTAAGACATCTTATAATGTTCTCCTTTGTACCGAAGTCCCAAAGAACCACGTTATACTTTGGATTATCGCTTTCATAAAGCTTTTTCTCTTTTCGTGACACTTTATTAACAACACCGGCACAGGTATATTCCTTGATTTTTTGAAGCTCTTCACTGCTGTAAGGAGGAGCTTTTTTTGTGAGCATTCCGTTCATAACTCCGTTTTTTCTTATAATTCTTGTAAGCTTTCTCGTGTCAATACCGCTCATGGCAGGAAGCTTTTCTCTCTTAAAATATTCGTCAAGCCTCTGTGTGCTTCTGTAATTTGACGGAGTTTCACACCAATCTCTAACCACATAACCCGAAAGCCATGGCTTTTCGCTTTCAAAATCCTCTGGAATTACACCGTAGTTTCCTATAAGAGGAAAGGTCTGAACAAGTATCTGACCGCAGTAGCTTGGGTCGGTTATGCTTTCCAAATATCCGGTTATTGAAGTATTAAAGACAACTTCACCGTAAACGGTTTCAAAATCTCCGCCAAAACTGTCGCCTGTAAAATATTCTCCGTTTTCAAGTACAAGATAAATCTTTTCTTTTTTCATTTTTATTCCCCCATAGATTCACAGTTTAAAATTCCTTGTCTGCTGTAATTATTTGCCTTTTTAGGTATTTATTATTCCAATCTTTAAAAAATCCCGAAAAAAAGGCGTCTGCGACATAGTTCTCTGAGAAGAAAAGTCATTCTTTATCAGAAAACTAACTATATCGCAGACGCCTTTGTCTGTTTGCATGATTATATCACTTTGCAGGAAACTTGTCAATAAATTTCATACATAATCTTATTTTTTTATTTTTAATGAAAAAATAACCATATTTCCCCGATTATATATAGTTAATTGAAACAACAAATAAAAAACTTGCATTTTACTATTGACAAACCAAAAGAGATGTATTATAATTGCTCACGTAATCGGCGAAGGCGTCACAGAAATTCTGTGATGCCTTTTTCTATTTTCATAACTATTTCAAGCACTCCTGCCTGAAAGCCGTTTACTAAAAAATCCGAAAGGCTGATTTTTATGAGTAAAACAACATTTCCGACAAGTTACAGCACAAAAGAGCATCTGAGCGTTTTTGAAACACAGAAAGCAATTGAAGCAGTAAAAGATATTTTTTCAAATAAACTAAAAAACGCTTTAAATCTCACAAGAGTTTCCGCTCCGCTGTTTGTAGAACCGGAAACAGGACTTAACGACGACCTTAACGGAATTGAAAGACCTGTTGTATTCGATATTAAAGAAACCGGCAAGGACGCAGCCGTAGTTCATTCTCTTGCAAAATGGAAAAGATATGCCTTATATAAATACGGATTTGCACAGGGCAGCGGATTGTATACAGATATGAACGCCATAAGACGTGACGAGGAAATGGATAACCTACACTCCGTTTACGTTGACCAGTGGGACTGGGAAGCAATAATTCCTGACGGAAGACGTGACAAAGAATATTTAAAATCCACTGTTGAAAAAATAGTAAATGCAATCTGCGATACAGCCGATGAACTTCATAAAATGTTCCCGGTGCTTACAGCTTCTTTCTCACATGATATAAGCTTTGTTACAACTCAAGAGCTTGAGGATATGTATCCCGACAAAACTCCCAGAGAAAGAGAAAACCTGTTTTTAAAAGAACACAAGACAGCTTTTATTATGGAAATCGGCGACCTTCTTAAATCCGGCGAAAAGCACGACGGCAGAGCTCCCGATTACGACGACTGGAAATTAAACGGAGATATTTTCTTCTATAATGAAGTGCTTGACTGTGCTTTTGAGGTTTCAAGCATGGGCATAAGAGTTGACAGCAAATCCATGGACGAACAGCTCACAAAAGCAGGCTGTGACGACAGAAGAGAGCTTCCGTTCCAAAAAATGGTTTTGGATAAAACTCTTCCTCTTACTATCGGCGGAGGTATAGGACAGTCAAGATTGTGTATGCTACTGTTGGAAAAAGCTCACATCGGAGAGGTTCAGGTTTCCGTGTGGGACGAAGAAACAAAAAAAGCCGCCGAAAAAGCCGGTGCCATACTTTTATAATATTTTTATTTACAAACAGAAATTTTTCTCACCGTTAAATACAGTCTACAATCTATAGGAGGAATTTGTCATGAACAATGTACCAAAGGAAAATAAAAGCGACTATATCCCGGAACTTTTCGGAAGTATGGTTTTTAATGATAAAGCAATGAAAGAAAGACTTCCGAAAGAAACATACAAGGCTCTGAAAAAAACCATGGAGCTTGGCAAGAGCCTTGACAGAACCATTGCCAATGTTGTAGCCAACGCCATGAAGGATTGGGCAGTGGAAAAGGGTGCAACACATTTTACACACTGGTTCCAGCCAATGACCGGTTACACCGCCGAAAAGCACGACAGTTTTATTACGCCGGAAAGCGACACTTCTGTTATTATGGAATTCAGCGGAAAAGAGCTTGTAAAAGGCGAGCCTGACGCTTCCTCTTTCCCCTCCGGCGGTCTTCGTGCAACCTTTGAGGCAAGAGGCTATACCGCATGGGACCCCTCAGCTTACGCCTTTATTAAGGACAATACCCTTTGTATCCCAACCGTTTTCTGCTCCTACGGCGGCGAAGCATTGGATAAAAAGACTCCGCTCCTCCGTTCAATGGAGGTTATAAACAAGCAGGCATTAAGAATTTTAAGACTTTTCGGAAACACAGATGCCACCCGTGTAATCACCACGGTAGGTCCGGAACAGGAGTATTTCCTTATAGACAAAGAATATTACTCAAAGCGTGAAGATTTAATGCTTTGCGGAAGAACTCTTTTCGGCGAGCGTCCTCCTAAGGGTCAGGAGCTTGAAGACCATTACTTCGGAACAATTAAGCCGAGAGTAAAAGCTTTCATGAAAGATTTGGATATAGAGCTTTGGAAGCTGGGTGTATTTGCTAAAACCGAGCATAACGAGGTAGCCCCGGCACAGCATGAGCTTGCACCTATTTTCACAAACACAAATATGGCAACCGACCAAAACCAGCTTACAATGGAAATTATTAAAAAAGTTGCTCAAAAGCACGGCCTTGTATGCCTGCTCCACGAAAAGCCCTTTGAGGGAATCAACGGAAGCGGCAAGCATAACAACTGGTCTTTGTCCACCAATACAGGCGTAAACCTTTTAGAGCCGGGGGACTCACCTGCTGAAAACGCACAGTTTCTGCTTTTCCTTTCCTCAGTAATTAAAGCTGTTGACGAGTATCAGGATTTGCTGAGAGTTTCCGTAGCAAGTGCCGGAAACGACCACCGCCTGGGTGCCAACGAGGCTCCCCCTGCGATAGTTTCAATGTTTTTAGGAGATGAGCTTTCCGAGGTTCTCAATGCTATTGAAAACGACTGCGAATACAACGGCAAAGACAAGGTTGAAATGAAAGTAGGAGTTCATATTCTCCCGCGTTTTCCAAAGGACACCACAGACAGAAACAGAACCTCTCCCTTTGCATTTACGGGCAACAAATTTGAGTTCCGTATGCTGGGTTCAGGCGACTCAATCGCAGGTCCTAATATCGTTCTCAATACAATTGTTGCCGAAGAGCTTTCCGGCTTTGCTGACAGACTTGAAAAGGCTGATGATTTCAACAGTGTTCTCCACGACATCATCAAAGAAGTAATGAAAGACCATAAGAGAATTATCTTCAACGGAAACAACTACTCTCAGGAATGGGTCGAAGAAGCCGAAAAAAGAGGCCTTCTCAATTTGAGAACAACCGCAGACGCTCTTCCTACCTTTATCCAACAGAAAAACATTGACCTTTTCACAAAACACAAAATTTTCACTAAGGACGAGATGATTTCAAGGTACGAAATTCTTTCGGAGTTATATCAGAAGAAAATCACCATAGAAGCTTTAACCATGGGTGAAATGACAAGAAAAGAAATTATCCCTGCTGTTTTGGAGTATGTTGACTTCCTTGTAAAATCAGTTGCCGCTAAAAAAGCTCTGTATGCGGAACTGCCTGTTTCATCTGAAGAGGAAACAATAAAAGAGCTTTCCTCCTGTGTTGAAAGTATGTTTACACTTTCAAATCAGCTTGAAGAGGATTTGTCACAAAGCAAAAAAGAAACAGACGTTCAAGCTCTTTCACAGTTCTTTGCCTGCACAGTGCTTCCCCACATGGAACTGCTCAGAAAAAACGCAGACAAAGCAGAACATTTTATGCCTAAGAAATGCTGGCCTTTCCCCTCCTATGCAGAGCTTCTGAATAAAATCTAATATTTAATCTGCTTACACCTAACATTTAGTATCCCTATAGATTCCAAAAAAACAGAGTGACCGCCTCTACCGCAGTCACTCTGTTTTTCTATTGCTTAATATCTGCTATCAAAGAAATTCAGGACAATAAATCCAAAGATTTTTCAGCAATAATCTTTTTATAAAACTCAGCACTTTTCCTTACTGTCCGCTTTTGCGTGTCATAATCAACGTGAACAAGACCGAATCTGGCTTTTTCCCCCTCACGCCACTCAAAGTTATCAAGTAAAGACCAATGGTAATACCTTTTTACAGGGGAACCGTCATAAACAACCGCCTTAATATGGTCTTTAATATACTGTTCTCTTAATGTGTCCTTTTCATCACATACACCGTTTTCGGTTATATATACTTTAGTGCCGAACTTTTTATATAAATCTTCAGATATCAGCCTTATTCCCTCAGGATAAACGTCCCAGTTCAGATCGCTTTTCCTTTCCCCCTCATAATCGTTTATGGTAAAAAATCCAATAGCCCGCCTTGTATAGTAATTGATACCTATAAAATCGTAATACCGTCCTTTGGGCAATCTTTTTCCCATAAAAAGAGGGGTTTTTCCTATTAAAAAGCTGTTATTGATCATTGTGTGAAAAAGATATTCGTAGAACGAAGTACAAAACCTGTGCAGAATATTTTTTCTGTTCTTCGGAACAAAATAAACCATATGGTTTGCGAAAGAAACTTCCGTATCACTGTACCCTTTTTCTGACCTCATTTTATGAATAAGATTATATGCGGCAATGTGGCACCTTGCCATATTTTTGCAAACTCTAAACCCTTTGATATAATTCCCTTTAAGGGGCGGCCAGTATGCAAGCATATACCCGTTTAAAATATATACATTCGGTTCATTTATAGTTATATAATCGCTGACAATATCACCGATAGCTTCAATTACTTTTTTAACATACCGAGTAAATAACTCCACACTTTTTTTATTGTTGAAGCCTCCCATCTCCTCAAACCAAAGAGGATCGGAAAAATGATGAAGAGTTACCATAGGCTTTATCCCCTTTGAAATTATATATTCAAGTTCTTCTCTATAGTGGTTTAACGCTTTTTGGTCAAACACTCCCATTTCAGGTTCTATTCTGCTCCATTCTATGCTCATTCGGTAAAGCTCAACGCCCAGCGACGCCATAATGTCAGTATCTTCTTTCCAGCGGTTGTAATGATCTGCCGCACGAAAGCAGTTTGTTCCGTCGTTGCACATTCCGGCCATAGAAAATTTATACCAGCTGTTATTTTTGTCGCCGCCCTCTATCTGCGTTGCCGAAGTAGCGACACCCATTAAAATATCCATTTTCATATAAACATATACCCCATTACTATCAAATTAACTTTTGATAGTTATATGTTGTATTATATCATTTTGTCACTGATAAATCAAATATTTTGAGTTTCCGGCAAAGATAACCTTAGAAAAATATATAATAAAAAATTTTTTTTAAAAACCGTAACCAAAACTGCTTTTCTGCAATAGTATGTAGTGTAAACAGAAAGGGGGAAAACAACAATGTGTAACTGTTTTGGCAACGACAACTGCTCATGGGTAATTCTTCTCATAATCATCCTCATGTGCTGCTGCGGCGGCAATTCCGGTAAGGAAGGCAACGGCTGCGGTAATTCCTGCGGATGCTGCTAAGAATTAACGGATATTCAAAATAACCTGTAAATAACAGGTTAAGCAGTAGATTAAATTAAAAAACAAACTGATTTCGATTTTTATCGGAGTCAGTTTGTTTTTTTACGTATAATTTCCTGTTAAAAATACTTTTGGTTGGTTTTTATATTACGGTATTTTCTTAATATGTACACACTCTTCAGACAACTCAACCACGGCGTTATGCAGCCGCAAAACCTCCTTTGCAAGCTCATCTTTTATTCTTTCTTCCGCCGTTCTGAACCCTGCGGTTCCGATTCCGTTACTGACGCCAAGGCCATAAAACTGCCTTACACTGTTTATAAGCTCTTCAACCTTTTCATAAAATTCTCCGTATTCTTTTTTAATTTGGCGGAGCTTTCTGATATCTTTAATTGTCTCTGACATTATCTGAAATCTCGGCGATTTTCTCACCGCAGTCTTTATTCCGCTGTATTCTCCGGGATATACAAAAAACATATCCCCTGCCTCAAAATAAGGGTGAGCATTGTCTTCCAAAGGATTTTCACACCATGCGTCATATGCCCACTTTAGAAAACCGTCCGCTCCGCAAAATTCTGCGTACCAAATTATCCATGCGGTCTCTCCCTGATCGCTCATAGAAAAAATACCGGGATAATCCCCAATCATACTGTAAACGCTTGTAAGTTTTCCCTGTTTCCGTCTATTCTTTGCCTCTTGACGAAAAACAGAGAGAGGAATATTGTCTTCATTTATATTGGAAATGTGCGGAGTTACTGTAAAGAGTCTGTCCCATATTTCCTTATTAAAACTTCCCACAGCACCGCCTGTTTTTAAGGATTTTCCGTTCTTATTTAAGATACTCTCTATGAGATTCAGTGCTGTTCTCATTTGTGCTTCCGGTCTCTCGTCCATGGCAAGTATTATATGTTCAAACCAGCCCTTTTCGTCCAAATGCCCCACGAAATCCTTCAAAAAAGCAGACCATGCTTCTTCCCATATATCCTCTCCCGGTGCCGCCCTCTGCATTTTCTGAATGCCGTCTTCTGTATACCGCAAAATATTCTCCCATGGTACAATAGAGTAACATTCTACATACGAAACCTTTACTTCATTAAGCAAAAAATCTGTCCAAATATCAAACTCTGTGTAGTCAAATTCCCATCTTCCGCTATTTTTTATCCATTTTATCATGGAAGGATAATCACACCACGTCTGATGATACCAAGGTTCCTCAACAATTGACGCAGTGCCTGTCTTTCCCCCTGCTTTTATATAAGGAAGCATTTGATTTTTCATAATTGCCAAATGCTCCTGAGAAAAAGCCTGAACCCCATAGTATGCCGCACTTGCATAAGGATACTGCCAAAGATTAAGATAATAGTCATCATCTTCCTTTAATTCCAAATCAAGTACCCTGATGTTCAAAATAAGCTCTGTTTTTTCTCCATCACCGAGAACTGTCTGAATTTTCCCCTTATAAAATCCCGGCACTGCATTTTTGGATACTGATACAGTAATCCACAACGGCTGTATCAAATGACCATCGCTTTCTGTCATAAGCCTTTCTTCAATATCCGCACCCCATATAACATCTGCACTCAAGCTTCGATTGCCCACAGGCGGTTTGGGAGGCTGAAACGGCCTCGGTTCGGGTATCCAGTTGCTTCCGGTATATGTACTGGCAAACTTCTGAAACTCTGATTTTATAGTAATTTCTGATGTGGCTTTTCCTTTTTCATCAACAATTTCACCGGTCACTAAACAGGCATTTTTTATTCCCGGCTCTGCAATCAATACCGCCGCAGCATTTCCCTCGTCATTTTTCCACAATGATATAGAATTTTCAGTAAATTTATTTTCTGTATAAAGATAATATTGACCAAGATCTATTCTTCGTTCTTTAGAAACAAATGTACAATACGGCTTCATATCAAGTCCGCCTTTCTTTACTGATTACTGTCAGTTTTATTATAGTTTACTTCCATAGAAAAGTAAATCTAAATTTAAAGCAAAACATTTTGCCCATTTTAACCAACAACAATATGATAACGGTATTAAACTAATATACTTTAAACTTTACTATTCATACAGATTGGCATAATATAATCACACAAACATCACATATATTTTGTAATATTTAAAAGTATTACACCGTAATTTGTAATTATATATTTTGGAGATTGAGGGGTGTTATAATTGGAGGTAAAACATAAGGGTCTTTCCTCACAGGAGGTAGCCCAAAGAGAAGCTCAGGGTCTTGTTAATTACGACACTGATGTTAAAACCAAATCAATTAAAAGAATTGTGGCAGAAAACATATTTTCTCTTTTTAACATTGTAAACTTTATTCTTGCGGCGGCAGTGATAACAGTTGGTTCTTACAAAAACGTATTGTTTATGGGAATAGTTATCAGCAACACCCTAATCGGTATAATTCAGGCAATACGTTCCAAAATTACAGTAGACAAGCTTTCCATAATGGTTTCAAATAAAGTAACTGTTGTAAGAAATTCAGAAGAAAACGAGATTGATATAAACCGCCTCGTAATTGATGATATAATTATCTTAAAAAGAGGAAATCAAATACCCTCAGACAGTATACTTTTAGAGGGCAGTGTGAGCATCAACGAAAGTCTTTTAACAGGTGAATCCGACTTGGTATTTAAGAAAAGCGGGGACACCCTTTTTTCCGGAAGCTTTGTATCCTCGGGAGAATGTGTAGCTAAGGTAGTTCATGTAGGAAAAGATAATTACGCTACAAAAATCAACAGCAGTGCCAAGTACATAAAAAAAGTAAAATCAGAAATAATGACCACACTTAACAAAATTATTAAGTTTGTTTCTTTTGTTATTTTCCCTGTTGGAGTTTTACTTTTTTGCAATCAATATTTTCGCGGAAACATTCCCTTTGACGACGCAATTGTAAGCACTGTTGCGGCTCTTATCGGAATGATACCTGAGGGATTGGTACTTCTCACCAGCACAGTTCTTGCAGTAGCGGTAATACGCCTTTCAAAATATAAGGTTTTGGTACAGGAGCTTTACTGTATCGAAAACCTTGCAAGGGTTGATGTTCTCTGCCTTGATAAAACAGGAACTATAACCAACGAAGAAATGGAAATAGAAAAGATACATATTTTAAATAACGCTTCACCTGAAAAGCTTGACTTTGCATTAAAATCAATATCGGAATACACCGACGACGACAACGCCACCATGACCGCTTTTATAAATTACTATAAAAGCAAAGATATTGACTGCGAAAAGCCTCAACGATTTATCAGCTTTTCATCGGAGAAAAAATGGTCGGGAGCCGTTCTTTCTGACGGAACAGGCATAGTAATGGGAGCAGGAGAATTTATATTAAAAGACAGATACTCGCTGATTTCCAAAGAGATTGAAAAAATCGGGGGAATTTACCGTGTTCTCACTGTCGCTTCAGTAAAGGGCTTTGACGACAAAGAAAACATTATAGGAGAGCCCGAGCCGTTAGCTTTGGTTTTAATTATGGACAAAATAAGGCCGGAAGCACCTCAGACTATAAAATATTTCAACGAGCAAGGCGTAAGTTTAAAAGTCATTTCGGGAGACAATGTAAAAACCGTTTCCAACATTGCAAAAGCGGCGGGCATCTCAAATGCACATTTAGCGGTAGACGCAACTACATTAAATACAGAAGAAGAAATAAACGAAGCCGTGGAAAAATACGCCGTATTCGGCCGTGTCACACCTCAGCAAAAGCTTAAATTTGTAAAGGCACTTCAACGCAATAAACATACTGTTGCCATGACAGGCGACGGAGTAAACGATGTTTTGGCTTTAAAAGAAGCCGACTGCTCAGTGGCAATGGCTTCCGGAAGCGACGCCGCACGAAACGTGGCACAGCTTGTACTTATAAACAACGATTTTTCCGCAATGCCCCGTGTAGTTGCCGAGGGACGACGCTCCATAAACAATATACAAAGAAGTGCTTCCCTGTTTTTTGTAAAAACTCTGTTTTCCATGTTTTTAAGCATTATGTTTGTGTTTGTGAATATGAGATATCCCTTTGAACCCATACAGATGTCATTGTTCGGAGCTTTCGCAATAGGTATTCCGTCCTTTGTCCTTGCTTTAGAGCCTAATAAAGAGAGAGTTACCGGAAATTTCCTGTTTAATATTCTTTCACGAGCCATACCAGGTGCGGCTACAATAGTTTTAAACATAATATTCATATGTGTAATGTCCGGTATTCTTCATATCAGCCAGGAACAAATTTCCACCATGGCAACTATGATAACATCGTTTACCGGAGTAATGCTTATAGTAAGAATTTGTATTCCCTTTAACCCCATACGTTCGGCACTTGTAATATTTATCGTCACCGGACTTGTATTGGGAATGTCAGTATTTTCAGAGCTTTTCAATATAGTTCCCTTTACATTCACCACATTAATACTGACCGTTTCTATGTGTGCCGTATCATTCATAGTATTTAATGTGCTTTACAGCTTTGTGGGCAAGAAGTTAGATAAACGTCTTGAAAAGAAAAACAATAAATAATTACTTTAAAACTTTAATCCGTCCTGTCTAAAACAGGGCGGATTTTTTAAGCATTTTAATATTTTTGAAAACTCTACCCTCAAACCACCTGCCACTCCATAACATTTGCTGTAAAACCAAAAAACAGCACCAAAGCATTAAGCCTTGGTGCTGTTAAATTATGGTGGAGACGATCGGGATCGAACCGACTACCTCTTGAATGCCATTCAAGCGCTCTCCCAGGTGAGCTACGCCCCCGTAAGACGTTAGTTATTATATCACAGGATAATAAAAAAAGCAAGTTTTTTTACAATTAATTTTAATTTTTTTAACAGGGACACGGATATTCCGTGTCCCTGTTTATAGCTGAAAATTATTACTTATAGAGTGTCAGATTTGTAAAACCGTAAGTCGGAGTTGAAGAACCGCTTTCAGGAGAAAGCTCAAATTTTAAAGATGAGCCGTAATTCAGGCTTATCTCATAGGACTGTATTCCACCATCTCCGCTTATTCTCAAAGTATCCACCAGTTCTCCGTCAATATATACTTTAAGAATTCCGTTGACACTTTTTCCTCCGTCTACCTTTCCTGCATTAAATGTAAGTCTTGAATAAGAGCCTCCGATATTCATGTTGGCAATACCGTTTCCGCTTGCAAACCAACCGTTAGAGCTGTATAAAGTAAATCCCTCTCTGTAGGTTTTTCCGTCTATCTTAAAGCTGCTTGTAGAGCTGTTTGTAAACGTTTTCAGGTTTGTTCCGTCATACGGCGGACATTCCTCCATGAGACTTACAGGCATATTTGTTTCAATTTCCTGCTTTTTGTTTAAAAGCGTCTGGTTACCCGGCAAATCACTTAAAGCCTTGTTTATAACCTCAAGAGCTGTTTCGTAATTTCCCGCATTTACGAACTCGTCGGCACTTGAAACAGCAACATTAACATAAGTATTTATACATTCGTCCTTTGCAGCTGTAAGAGCTTCGTTATCGGGGAATTGGTCAAGCATTGAGTTTATAAGTCCGATAGCCTCCATATATTCCTCTGACGCCAAAAGCTGACGTGCGTTTTCAATTGAAGAAGAAATATAGCTTTCGGTACATGTTGTTTTTAATTCAAGGAGCTTTTCATTTTCAGGATATTTTTCCAAGGTTTCATCAATCAAAGCTAAAGCCTCTTGATAACTTCCGCTGTTTACAAGCTCGTTAATACTGTCTACAGCCTGGGAAATTATTGCTTCTTCAAGATCCTTCTTATACCTGTCAAGCCTTGATTTAAGCTCGGTGTCGTTTGGCATATTTTTAACCGCTTCGTTGAGAAGCTCTATTGCAGCCGTATATTCCTCTACAGTTTCACAGCCGCTGGTGCGTGACATTATGTCCTCTTTGTATTTCTCATAAGAGCGGTCACGGGACGCCACTGCTTTACTGTAATCAGGGTCGCTTTCAATAACCTTGTCAAACTCCTTTGCAGCAGCAATATAATCTCCGCTGTTAAAGTACTTCTGACCTGCAGAAAAAGCGGCTCTGGATACTTCCAAAGCGGCAACAGTTTCCAAAGCGTCCTTTGCTTTCTGTGAAAACCTGTCGTCGTCAAGAGCAATTACACTGTTCAACGCTTTTTTCACGTCATCATAGGTTAAAACCTTATCCCTGTGGTCTTGAACAACGCTGTCAATATATTCGTTCATCTTTCCCTCAAACAGCCACATCTGTATGGGAGAGTTTTTAACGTTTTCATTGTATATTTTTGCCGCTGTATCGTATTTCTGTTCCGTAAAAGCTTCAATGGCCTTGCTTGCCGAAGAATTAATAACAAACTCTGATAAACCAAACAAGCCTGCCGCAGCAACAATAATCACAATTAACGGGATAACTATAAATTTCTTTTTAAACTTCTTTTTCGCCGGAGTCTCAGGAAATTCCTCTTCCTCATATTCCCCGTAATATTCATCGTCATTTGAGTCATCATTCTCAACAGAGTAACCGTTATCTACAAAGCCATCGGCATAATCAACATCAGCGTTCATTTCCTCCTCAGGCTCCGGTTCTTCCTCATAAACCTCGTTTACGGGAACATAGTTGCTGATAAACTCCTCTGTTTCGTCGATGTATTCCTGTTCCTCTT
This sequence comes from uncultured Clostridia bacterium, assembly GCA_944380855.1. Lineage (GTDB taxonomy): Bacteria > Bacillota > Clostridia > Oscillospirales > Acutalibacteraceae > Limousia. The sequence continues at coordinate 30,421 of CALWIW010000015.1, forward strand.
CCTGCTCGTCAGGAGCGTCTATAGTTTCAATTTCCTCAAATTCTCCGGAAACAGTTTCCTGCTGTTCAGCATTGATATTTTCCGTCAGCTCAACAGTTCCCTCAAACTCTGTTAATTCCTGTGTTTCCTCAGGTTCATTTTGAGGAATCATGCCCGCCTTTATTGCCGCCTTTTTCGGAACATAAAACCCGTCGTTTTCCTGAAAAATATTTACAGTTTTTTCCTCATCTTCCTTTGGTTCAACGACATTTTCAGGTTCTTTTTTTTCATCAGCCACAGTATCTTCTGTTTCAGTAATTTGTTCTTCCTCTGTATTTTCCGTCCCGTCATCATTATCAAGGGACTGTGTGGCAATGTCGCTGTCTTCATTTAGTTCCTCGCTGAGTCTTAAAATCTCACGCAATGAACTGTCGTCATCTTTTAAATATGCGGAAGTATCTGCATTACAAAAAGGACATCTCAAAACATCATCGCTGAGTTCTCTGCCGCACTTGTGACAAAACATCGTCATACCTCCATTTCCTACCCTGTTCACTTAAAAAAGTATCAGATAATTATAATTACCTGCACTAACATATTAACATTTCGACGGTTTTTTTTCAATTCTTTTTTTTTTTAATTGAAAATACGGTTATTTCACATATTTTGGTAAATAATCCTTTTCTTTTGCAATTTATTTTCACAGCAGCTACACACTTATTGCCGGAACAATACCAACAAGTTATAAATGGACATATTTCAGTCACTAAGCTCCGCCCATTGCTCGTAAAGCTGCTCCTGTTTTGCTTTAAGCTCATCAAGCTTTGCAGAAAGTTCAATAAGTCTTTGATAATCGCTTGTGACCTGCGGGTCGGAAAGCAGAGCGTTCACCTCTTCAATTTCAAACTCCACCGTCTCAATCTCCTGCTCCGTCTTTTTAAGCATTGAACGGCGTTTTCTCTCCTGAGCCTGCATTTCCTTTTTCATTTTATAATCAACAGCGGCAGCCGACTTTTTGTTTTCTTTGGTTTGGGAATACTGCTGTTCTGAGAAAGCTTCGTTCCTTTTTTCTATATAATAGTCATAGTTTCCCAAATACTCTTTCATTCCGCCGGGACTTAATTCCAAAATTCTGTCCGCAAGCTTGTTAATAAAATATCTGTCATGGCTTATTATAAGCATGGTTCCGGAATAGGACTTCAAAGACTCCTCCAGTGCTTCCCTTGAGGTTGTATCCAAATGGTTTGTAGGCTCGTCCAAAAGCAGGAAATTTCCTCCTCCAAGCATAAGCTTTAAAAGAGAAACCCTTGCTCTTTCTCCGCCGCTCATCTGATTAATAGGCTTAAACACCTCGTCACCCTTAAACAGAAAAGCTCCCAGGGCGGTTCTTACCTGTGTCTGAGTCATCTTAGGATACTCGTCCCAAATCTCGTCAATTGCTGTTTTTTCCATATTTAGGTTTTCCTGCATCTGGTCGAAATATTCCGTTTCCACCTTAGTGCCGAACTCTATTTCACCTTTGTCGGCAGGCACCGTTCCCATAATTATTCTGAAAAGAGTGGTTTTTCCGCAGCCGTTGCTTCCCACTATAAAAACCTTTTCGCCTTTTCTTATATGCATACTGACGTTTTCAAATATATTTTTTTCACCAAAAGATTTTGCAACCTCTGAACACATCAAAACATCGTTACCGCTTTCAGTCTTAGGCTCAAAGTTAAATTTTATATTTTCCAGTTCGCTTTCAGGCACAACAAGGTTTTCCTTTATGCGGTCTATTTCTTTCTGTTTGCTTTCGGCGGTTTTTATGTTTTTCTCACGGTTCCATCTTCTTTGCTGTTCGATGATACCCTCTATCCTTTTTATTTCCGCCATGTCTTTTTTATATTTATTTTCAGCCGCTTTTTTTGCCTCTTCCTTTTTTCGTATAAATTCGGTGTAGTTTCCCTTATACATCTGAAGTTTTTCATGCTCCAGCTCCATTGTCTTGTTTGTCACTGTATCAAGAAAATATCTGTCATGGCTTATTATAATCGCCGCACCTTTAAAATCCCTTATAAAGCTTTCAAGCCAGCTTACGGAATTTATATCCAAATGGTTTGTAGGCTCGTCAAGAAGTATAATATCCGAACCGGAAAGCAGAAGCTTTGCAAGGCTTAATTTTGAACGCTGTCCTCCGCTGAGTTTTTTAACAGGCATTGAAAAATCCTCCTGCTTAAATCCCAAGCCTGTGAGAGCTGATGCTGTTCGGCTTTTGTAAACAAGTCCGTCTTTTGCCGCAAACTCCTCCATAAGCTCAGTCTGACGCATAATGGTTTTTTCGTCAGATCTGCCCATCTCCAAGTCAAGATTAAGCCTGTCTATTTCCTCTTCCATTCTTATAAGGTGAGAAAAAACGCCTAAAAGCTCGTCATAAACTGTATTTTCAGAATTTGAACAGGCGTGCTGTTCCATATATCCTATTTTAAGATTTTTAGCTGTAAAAAAATCACCGCTTGTCTGCTCTGTTTTGCCGCAAAGAATTTTAAACAGAGTGGTTTTTCCCACACCGTTGACTCCTATAAAACCTACCTTGTCAGAGGCTTCAATATCAAAACTAACCTGAGAAAACAGCACCCTTTCAGAGAAACTCATTTCCAGATTATGAACACTCAGTACAGCCATGTCTGCGACTCCTTTTTCCTATTTTCATTATATTTTACAATATATACAGGGAATTCGCAAGTTCTTTTCTCTTTAAAATGATAACGCAAAAAATCGGATATTTTTCAATACCCGATTTTTTATCAATAATCTGTTTAATTAAATCATATTGGAGTAACCCATAAGAAAACGGTCAACCTCTTTGGCACACTCTCTGCCCTCGGCTATCGCCCAAACTACAAGGGACTGCCCACGCCTTATATCGCCTGCGGCAAACACTTTCGGATTTTCTGTTCTGTATGAACCTTTTTCCGTTTTAATGCAGTTTCTTTCCGTTGTTTCAACTTCAAATTCTTTTGAAACATAGTCCTCGCAGCCTGTAAAGCCTGCGGCAATTAAAAGCAAATCGCAGTCCAGAACTTTTTCACTGCCCTCGATTTCAACAGGTGAAAGTTTGCCTGTTTCGGGTTTTTTTTTCCATTTAAGCTCCAATGTAACAATCTGCTTTATATTGTTGCTTTCGTCGGCTATGATGTTTTTAACTGTGGTGCAGTAAACTCTCGGGTCACTTCCGAAAACCGCTATTGCTTCTTCCTGTCCGTAATCGGTTTTCAAAACCTTAGGCCACTGAGGCCATGGGTTATTTTTGCTTCTTGTTTTTGGAAGCGGCTCCATCATTTCAAGCTGTACAACACTGTTACAGCCCTGACGGATACAAGTACCGACACAGTCGTTGCCTGTGTCGCCGCCGCCTACAACCACGACATTTTTGCCCGCCGCACTTACGCATTTTTTATCCTGCATATTTGAATTTAAAAAACTTTTTGTAACTGAGGTAAGAAAATCCACCGCAAAGTACACGCCCTTTGCGTCCATTCCGGAAACATTAAGTGTTCTCGGCTGTTTTGCTCCGCAGCACAGCACCACTGCGTCGTAGTTATCCATAAGTTCCCTGACAGAAATATCTCTGCCCACATCGGTATTTACAATAAATCTTATACCCTCATGAGCCATAAGTCTAACCTTTCGGTTTACAATCTTTTTGTCAAGCTTCATATTCGGGATACCGTACATCAGAAGTCCGCCCACTCTGTCCTCTTTTTCATATACTGTGACATTGTGACCTCTAAGGTTTAGCATATCCGCAACGGTAAGTCCCGCAGGGCCTGAACCTATAACAGCTACCCTTTTATCCGTTCTCACCTTTGGAATTCTCGGCTTGATATATCCCTGCTTGTAGCCGTTTTCAATAATCGCCAATTCGTTTTCACGGATTGTTACAGGGTCGGAATCAAGTCCGCAGGTGCAGGCGGCTTCACAGAGAGCCGGACAAACTCTTCCGGTAAATTCCGGAAAATTGTTTGTCTTGAGCAATCTTGACAATGCGTTTTCCCAGTTGTGACTGTATATCTCGTCGTTCCACTCCGGTATAAGGTTGTGGAGCGGACAGCCTGTAAAACCGCTTTCCAGCATCATTCCCGATTGACAGAAGGGCACGCCGCAGTTCATACATCTGGCACCCTGCTGTTCTCTGTCCTCTTTTGCAAGCTGAGGATGGAACTCGGAGAAATCCTTTATTCTCTCAAGGGGACTGCGTGTGGAATTATTCTTTCTTTCAAATTCTAAAAATCCTGTTGGCTTTCCCATAATATCCCTCCTCAGTTGTTTGCTATGGAATAGAATGCCTCGATCTCAGCCTGTTCTCTTGACATTCCCTTTTCTTCCATTTTTCCTATTGCTTTCATCATTTTACTGTAATCGTTTGGTATAATCTTTTTAAACTTAGGAAGGTATCCCTCGTAATCATTCAAAATCTTTTTGCCTATCTGTGAGCCTGTTTCCCTTACGTGATTTTCAATAAGATTTTTAAGCTCTGCAATATCGTGCTTTTCCTTAACGGCAGTCATTGAAACCATCTCTTTGTTAAGTTTGAGATAAAGTGAATGGTCTTCGTCAAGCACATAGGCAATACCGCCGCTCATACCTGCGGCAAAGTTTTTACCGGTTTTGCCCAAAATTACCGCTCTGCCGCCTGTCATATATTCACAGCCGTGGTCGCCCACACCCTCGACAACCGCAAAAGCTCCCGAATTTCTTACGCAGAATCTTTCACCGGCTATACCGTTTATATATGCTTCTCCACTTGTTGCTCCGTAAAGGGCTACGTTTCCTATAATAATATTTTCCTCTGCCTTAAACTTACTCTCCTTAGGCGGCTTTACAACAAGCTTTCCGCCGGAAAGTCCTTTTCCGAAATAGTCGTTGCTGTCGCCCTCGAGAACCATTGTAAGTCCCTTTGGAATAAATGCTCCGAAAGACTGGCCTCCGCCGCCGTGACAGTTTACAACATATGTGTCGTCAGGCAATGTGTTCTTATATTTTTCTGTAATCTCAGAACCAAAGATACTTCCCAAGGTTCTGTTGATACTTGTTACCTTTATATCTATTTTATCGGGAGTTCCGTTTTTAATTGACCTTTTGAATTTCTTGCAAATAACGCTTTCGTCAATAGTTTCTTCAAGCTTAAAGTCGTAAACGTCCTCCGGGTTAAAATGCACGGCATTTTCCTCGCCTTTGTAAAGAATTGCGGAAAGGTCAACCTTTCTGGATTTTTCACTGCTCATATTTTCTTTTAACTTTATAAGGTCTGTGCGTCCCACAAGATCTTCGACCTTTCTAATGCCCAGCTTTGCCATAAGCTCTCTCAGCTCTTCTGCGATAAATGTCATAAAGTTTACAACATATTCAGGCTTGCCGCAGAAACGCTTTCTAAGCTCCGGATTTTGTGTGGCAATTCCCACAGGACAGGTGTCTTTGTTGCAAACTCTCATCATAAGACAGCCCATTGTGATAAGCGGAGCTGTGGCAAAACCAAATTCCTCAGCACCCAAAATAGCGGCAATTGCCACATCTCTTCCGCTCATAAGCTTTCCGTCAGCTTCAAGGACAACCTTTGATCTCAAGCCGTTTTGAATAAGTGTCTGGTGAGCTTCCGCCAAACCAAGCTCCCAAGGCAAACCTGCGTTATGAATTGAAGTCTGTGGAGCGGCACCGGTTCCTCCGTCATATCCGGAGATAAGCACAACCTGTGCTCCTGCCTTTGCAACACCTGCGGCAATTGTTCCTACACCTGTTTCCGAAACAAGCTTTACAGAAATTCTCGCCTTTCTGTTTGCATTTTTAAGGTCATAAATAAGCTGAGCCAAATCCTCAATGGAATAAATATCGTGATGAGGAGGCGGTGAAATAAGTGACACACCCGGGGTTGAATATCTTGTCTTTGCAATCCACGGATAAACCTTTTTGCCCGGAAGATGTCCGCCCTCGCCCGGTTTTGCACCCTGTGCCATTTTAATCTGTATTTCCTTTGCACTTACAAGGTACTCACTGGTAACTCCGAAACGTCCGGAAGCAACCTGCTTAATGGCACTTGAACGCTCGGTTCCAAGTCTTTCAGGTTCTTCGCCGCCCTCGCCGGAATTTGACTTTCCTTTCAGCATATTCATGGCGATTGCCATACACTCGTGGGCTTCTTTTGAAATAGAGCCGTAAGACATAGCACCTGTTTTAAATCTCTTTACAATCTCCGAAACCGGCTCAACCTCATCTATTGAGATTTCTCCGTTTTCAGGGAAGTCAAACTCCATAAGACCTCTAAGGTTAAACGGTGTTTCAGTGTTGTCGATTTTATCTGTATAAACTTTGAACTTCTCGTAATTTCCTGTCATTGCGGCTTCTCTCAGGGCAATTATTGTTTCTGCACTGTAGAGGTGTTCCTCTGTATCGCTGCCGCCTCTGAACTTGTGAAGTCCAAGACTGTCCAGTGTTGTGTCAACGCCAAGTCCCAAGGGGTCAAAGGCATGGTTGTGTCTGTACTCCACATCGTCCTCTATATCTTTAAGACCGATACCGCCCACACGGCTTACTGTGTTGGTGAAGTACTTGTCAATAACGCTTTTTTCAATTCCCACAGCTTCAAAAATCTGTGAGGACTGGTAGGACTGCAAAGTGGAAATACCCATTTTTGCGGCAACCTTTACAACTCCGTGAAGCACTGCAAGGTTATAATCCCTTATAGCCGTATGATAATCCTTATCGAGCATTCCCTTTTCAATACATTCGGTAATGCTTTCATGGGCAAGGTATGGATTTATGGCTCTTGCACCGTAGCCTAACAAAGCGGCAAAGTGATGAACATTTCTCGGCTCTGCACTTTCAAGAATAATGGAGATTGCAGTTCTTTTCTTTGTTCTTACAAGATACTGTTCCATTGCGGATACAGCCAAAAGTGACGGTATAGCAACGTGATTTTCGTCAACTCCCCTGTCAGACAAAATCATAATGTTTGCACCGTTTTTATAAGCTCTGTCGCAGGTTATGAAAAGATGCTCTAAAGCCTTTTCAAGAGAGGTGTTTTTATAATAAAGCATGGATAAAGTAGCAACCTTAAAGCCCGGCTTGTTCATGCTTCTTATTTTCATAAGGTCAACGGCGGTAAGTATCGGGTTTTTAATGCTTACAACCGTACAGTTTTCCGGCTTTTCCTCCAAAAGGTTTCCGTCAGAACCCACGTAAACGGTGGTATCGGTTACTATTTCCTCTCTGATAGCGTCTATGGGCGGATTTGTAACCTGAGCGAAAAGCTGTTTAAAATAGTTAAATAAAAGCTGGTGCTTATCGGAAAGTACAGCCAAAGGCGTGTCAATACCCATTGAAGATGTTGGCTCTATTCCGTCTTTAGCCATTGGAAGAACCATATTTTTTATATCCTCATAGGTATAACCGAAAGCCTTGTAAAGGCGGTCTCTCACCTGCTGGCTGTAGTTTTCAACCCTTTTATTTGGGATAGGCAAATCCTCAAGCTGAACCAAATGCATATCAATCCATTCGCCGTATGGGTTTCTTTGAGCGTAATACTCCTTGCACTCGTCGTCGGAAATAAGTCTGCCCTCTTTTGTATCAACCAAAAGCATTTTGCCCGGCTGTAAACGGGACTTCAAAAGGATTTTTTCCTCTGGAATATCAAGAACGCCAACCTCGGAAGCCAAAATAAGCTCGTCATCCTCGGTAATATAATATCTTGAGGGTCTTAAACCGTTTCTGTCAAGGATTGCACCCACCTTTTCACCGTCAGAGAAGAGAATGGAAGCAGGGCCGTCCCATGGCTCCATCATTGTTGAGTAGTAGCAGTACAAATCCCTTTTGCTTCTGCTCATCATCTGGTCTTTGCTCCAAGGCTCGGGAATTGTCATCATCATAGCCAGAGGAAGCTCAACGCCGTTCATTACAAGGAATTCTATTGTGTTGTCAAGCATTGCAGAGTCAGAACCGCAGGCGTTTACAACAGGGAAAATTTTGTCCATGCCCTCTTCCGGCATAACCGGTGAAAACATTGTTTCCTCACGGGCCAGCATTCTATCCACGTTGCCCCTTATTGTATTGATTTCTCCGTTGTGGAGGATAAATCTGTTTGGGTGTGCTCTCTCCCAGCTTGGGTTTGTGTTTGTGGAAAATCTTGAGTGAACCATTGCTATTGCGGATTGATATTCTTCCCTCTGTAAATCAGGATAAAAAAGTCTTAATTGATTTACAAGGAACATTCCTTTATAGACCACTGTTCTTGAGGACAGTGAAACCACATATGTGTTGTCATTGCTCTGTTCAAAAACTCTTCTCACAATATAGAGCCTTCTGTCAAACTCAATACCTCTTTTGGTATTTTCCGGACGTTTGATAAAGCACTGCATGATAAAAGGCATACAGTCCCTTGCTCTGTTTCCCAGAGTCTCGGGACATACCGGAACCTCTCTCCAGCCTAAAAACTCCAAGCCTTCCTTAACAGCGATAACTTCAAACATCTTTTTAGCCTGATTTCTCTCAAGCTTTTCCTGCGGAAAGAAAAACATTCCCACGCCGTAATCTCCCTTTTCCGGAAGATTGATTCCAAGGCTTTTACATTCAGGTTCAAAGAAACTATGGGAAACATTCACCATAATGCCCACGCCGTCTCCGGTTTCTCCTGAAGCGTCCTTGCCGGCTCTGTGTTCCAGTCTTTCAACAATCTTTAAAGCGTCGTCAACTATTTTGTGTGACTCTTTTCCTTTTATATTTACAACCGCACCGATACCGCAGGCATCATGTTCAAAACGTGAGTCGTAAAGAGTCTGACCTGCTTTTGCCATAATAACAACCTCATTTCTCGTGCATTTTCTAAAGAATTGTAATTTCACTTTTAAAAACAAAAAACGGCAAAGGTATACAGATATTATCTGCGACACCTTTGCCGTTTTACTTTGCATATTTTACTCCATTATCCCCTGTTTGTCAATATAAAAATAAGAATTATGAATAATTTCATTTTTAATCCTGCATACAGCAGAATAATCCTTGACTTTTCCACTGCCCGATGTATAATAGTAATAATAGAAGTTGAGCAAAGGCGTTCATACAAAGGGGTTTTTATGCCCTTTTTTATGAGCGTTTTCTTTTTACAGGTTTGTCGCTGATACAAACAATAATAATTGTATTGTTGACAGCAAAAAGAAAATTATTTACTTATTTTCCTTAAATACGGAGGTTTATGCAATGTATTCATTAGAAGAAGTAAAAACATTTGTGCAGGAAGAGGATGTAAAGTTTATAAGACTGGCTTTTTGCGACAAAAACGGAGTTCAAAAAAATATAGCTATTATGCCAGATGAACTTGAAAGGGCTTTTTCTCACGGAATTTCTTTCGACGCCTCGGCAATTAAAGGCTTCGGCGATGAAGTAAAATCAGATTTGTTTCTTCACCCCGACCCGTCAACTCTTGCTATTCTGCCATGGCGTCCCCAAAGCGGCAGGGTTATCAGAATGTTCTGTGATATATCCTATCCCGACGGAACGCCTTTTGAAAAGGACAGCAGATTTATTTTAAAAAAAGCAATAAAAGACGCAAAGAAAATGGGTATCGAGTGCTATTTCGGGGCGGAATTTGAATTTTATCTTTTCCATACCGATGAAAAAGGAAATCCAACAGACACTCCTTTTGACAAAGCCGGATACATGGATATAGCTCCTCTGGACAAGGGCGAAAATGTGAGAAGAGAAATATGCTTTACTCTTTTAGATATGGGAATCATGCCGGAAAGCTCTCATCACGAGGAGGGTCCCGGTCAAAATGAAATAGATTTTAGATACAGCGACGCTTTAACTGCCGCCGACAACGCAACCACATTTAAATCAGTGGTTGAGGCAATCGCCATGGGAAACGGTCTTTACGCCGACTTCTCACCAAAGCCCTTAAAAGACAAAAGCGGAAACGGTATGCATATAAATATGTCCATAAGAAACGAAAACAACAACGATTACTGGGAAAGCTTTATGGCCGGCGTTTTGGAGCACGTGGAAGAAATGACAGCATTTTTGAACCCCTGCAAGGATTCCTATCTCCGTTTAGGAGAGAAAAAGGCTCCCAAATACATCACATGGTCGCCTGAAAACCGTTCTCAGCTTATCAGAATTCCTGCGGCTCACGGCGAGTACAGAAGAATTGAGCTTCGTTCCCCCGATCCAATGACAAATCCATATATAGCCTACACCCTTTTAATTAACGCAGGACTTGACGGAATAAGAAGAAATTTAAATCCCGGAATACCGGAAAATATAAACCTCTTTACTGCGGAAAAAGCGGTTACCGATAAGCTTAAAGCTTTGCCTTATTCTCTTGAGCAAGCGGTATCAATTGCCAAAAACAGCAGCTGGCTTAAAAGAATTCTGCCTCCCTGTTACTTTGAATTTGATAACAATTAAAGTAGCAGTTCACATACAAAAATGAAGGGTGTGATAATTTGTGTTTGCCGGATCGGAATCTATGAGTGCACTGGTGGTATCATCATCTCAAAAGACCTGCGAATCGATAAAATGTCTTCTTCAAAAAAATCGAATTTCACAAATATATACAGGTAACAGTGCCGGAGAAGCCAGAAGGCTGCTTTCTGATTTTCCCGTGGATATACTTTTAATAAATACACCTCTTTCCGATGAATATGGAACTCAGTTTGCTTTGGACGTAGCAAACAACAGCGGCACAGTAGTTCTTTTGTTTGTAAAAAGTGAAAATTATGAAGCTGTTTCATATAAAGTTGAATCAGCGGGAGTATTAACTCTCCCCCGACCAGTTTCTCCCCAGTTTTTTTCGCAATCCTTAAAACTTGTTATTGCTACACGTGCAAAGGTTAAGAACCTATATGAGAAAAACTCCGACTTACAGGAAAAAATGAAAGAGGTAAGGATTTTAAACAGGGCAAAGTGGCTCTTGGTAGACAAAAAGAAAATGAGCGAACCTGACGCCCATAGATACATCGAAAAAAACGCAATGGACAGATGTGTAAAGAAAAAGGTTATCGCTTTGGAAATAATAGACGCTTTAGACACGGAATAACAACCTATTTTAAGGAGCTGAATACATACAATGGATTTTACTTCAAAAATACATGAGGAATGCGGTGTTTTTGCCGTTTTCTCCGGCAAAGTCTCTGCCGTGGCATCTACAGCTTATTACGGACTTTTTGCACTCCAGCACAGAGGACAGGAAAGCTGCGGAATTGTTGTAAACGATGACGGGCTTTTCAAAACCTACAAGGACACAGGAATTGTAAACGACGTTTTCACGCCTCAGGTTTTACAGGACTTGGGCAGCGGAAACATGGCAATCGGTCATGTAAGGTACAGCACCACAGGAGAAAGCGACAGGATAAACGCACAACCAATAGTTGTAAACCACATTAAAGGAAGACTTGCTCTGGCTCACAACGGAAATCTTGTAAACACATCGGTTTTAAAAGAAGAGCTGGAAATGAACGGAGCAATTTTCCATATGACCAGCGACACTGAAGTAATCTCCTATCTTATCATAAAGGAACGGCTTACTGCACCATCTATAGAAGAAGCGGTAAACCGTGCCATGAACAGGCTTATCGGTGCTTATTCTTTGGTTATAATGTCACCATCAAAGCTTATAGCCGTAAGAGATCCAAAGGGATTCAGACCGCTTTGCTACGGAATAACCCCTGACGGAAGGTATATTGTGGCTTCCGAAAGCTGTGCTCTTGATGCAGTGGGAGCAAGACTTATCCGTGACATTGAGCCGGGTGAAATTCTTGTAATAGATAAAAGCGGTGTTTCCTCAATTAAAGACCACTGCGGCAAGGAAAAACATTCAAAATGTATTTTTGAATACATCTACTTTGCCAGACCGGATTCCGTTATCGACGGATATTCGGTACACGAGGCGAGAATACGTGCAGGAATTTTTCTTGCACTTGAACACAACGTAGACGCTGATATAGTAATAGGCGTTCCGGACTCGGGAATTGATGCCGCCATAGGTTATTCAAGACAATCGGGAATACCATACGGAATAGGACTTGTAAAAAATAAATACATCGGAAGAACATTTATTTCCCCGGGGCAGGAATCCCGTGAGGACAAGGTTCACATAAAATTAAACCCTATCCCCTCCGTGGTAAAAGGAAAAAGAGTTGTTCTTATAGACGACTCAATAGTCAGAGGTACAACCTCAAGGAGAATAGTCGAACTGTTAAGAGAAGCCGGAGCCTCTGAAATTCACATGAGAGTTTCCGCCCCTCCTTTTATTAATCCATGCTATTACGGAACAGACGTGGACTCAAAGGAAAATCTTATCGCTAACCATCACACTGTCGAGGAAATCGCCAAAATGATCGGAGCGGACACTTTGGGATTTTTAAATCCCGAATATGTTACCTATCTTAACGGAAGCAAAAATACAAACTGCTACTGCACTGCCTGTTTCGGAGGAAAATATCCAACAAAAACAAAAGAAGAGTTTAAACCCTCCTTTGATTTTTCCAAAAAACTCAGTCAGCGTGAACAGGAAAAAGTATAAATCAAATTTTTATAACCAAATATAAAAAATAAAGGAGCGTTGTCATGCGTAATTACGAAGCAGAATTTAAAAACAGAGTAGAATTCATCAAGAATATTTTAGATAAAACAAAAGCACAGGGTATAGTTTTCGGAAACAGCGGAGGAAAGGACAGTGCGTTGGTGGGAATTCTCTGCAAAGCCGCCTGCGAAAATACAGTTGGAATTATCATGCCATGCTGTTCACAGAGAAACTTCGGCTCAGATATGAACGACGGTGAAGAACTGAGCCGGCAGTTCAACATAGAAACAAGGGTTGTTGACCTTACCGAGGTTAAAAACAAAGAGCTTGAGGTTTTGGAAAATGTAACAGCCATTACCGACGCCGCTTCCGCAAACATAGCTCCAAGGCTCAGAATGACCACCCTCTACACCATAGCCGCCTCAGAAAACCGCATGGTTGCAGGTACAGGCAACAGAAGCGAAGCTTATATGGGATATTTTACAAAATGGGGCGACGGAGCATATGATTTTAACCCTATCGCCGATCTGACAGCAACAGAAGTTTTTGAATTTTTAAGATATCTAAACGCACCTGTTTCAATCATCGAGAAAGCACCGTCGGCAGGTCTTTTTGAGGGTCAGACCGACGAACAGGAAATGGGCGTAACTTATAAGGCAATCGACGGATATCTTCTTGAGGGAAAAGCCGAAGAAGATGATATGAAGATTATACAAAGATACCATATGAGAAACCTTCATAAAAGAAAAATGCCTGAGGTTTACGCCGTTTACGAAGAAGATTTAAAATAATCAGAAAACTAAATAAATCTATAAAAATCTTCCAAAATTCCCCGATAAAACTTCACTAAAATACACAAGACTCCCTTTGACTTTTTTCTTTAAAATATGTTAAAATACAAATATAGAAACAAGAAATAACAATATTTGTAAAAATTATATTAATTTACGGAAATATACCTCACAGACATGAAAGTAATCGGAGGCGACGGAAATGTATAATGTGGGAGATATGATTGTTTACGGAATTAAGGGTGTTTGCCGTGTTGAAGATGTGGGACAAATTCTTATTGACGGTATGGCTAACGACAGAATCTATTACACTCTTGCTCCCGTATTCGGCAAATTAGGGGAAAAAATTTATTCTCCGGTGGATACGTCAGTTTTGACAAGAGAACTGATATCGCCGGAAGAAATTGAAAGCTGTATAGCAGATGTATCCAATAAAAAAATAAACAGCATTAACTGCAGAAACAAAAAAGAGCTTGCCGAAAAATACAAATCAATAATTAAATCCGCAAACTGCACCGATATTTTAACCCTTATAAAGGCAATAATCGAAAAATCCGAAAATGCTAAAGAGAATCATAAAAAGCCAAACCAAATGGATATGGATTTTCTTAGAAACGCAGAAAATATTGTCTACGGTGAATTTTCCGTTGTTTTGAATATACCTAAAGATGAAGTTAAAAAAAGGGTCGAAAGCCGTATTTTTGCCTGATATTTCTAAACGCCGAAGTTTTAACCAACTTCGGCGTTTACTTTTTAATTAAATTTAATTAAAGCAAATGTCTGCTGATCATTTGACCTATTTCCACAATATCAGAACCACCGGTAAACTGGAAAATCACTCTGCCTACTCCGCTGAAAAAGAGCTGAAGCTCGCTGTCCATATCAAACACACCAGAAGTTTCAATAGAAAATACGCTTATTTTGCTGTATGGCATTATTGTGTAATCTCTTTTCTTTCCCGTAACTCCTTGTATATTTGCCGAAATAAATCTTCTGTTAGTAAACACAACATAATCCCGAACGCTCTTATATACACCGATTATTTCTTCCTTGGGAATAAGCAGTTCCAAAATATTGTTATCAACCTTTTCATCGTTTACTTTTTTTAGCTTAAAGACATCTCCGTTTTCAAAATCTATCATTTTTTTTACCTCCTTTTAAATATTTTTATCAGTTGAAAGATTTTTAAGAAGTTCATGCTTTATATTCCAAAGCGGCTGAGAAAGATCTACATAATATTCATGGGGATTTTCAAATCTCGTCACTTCGTCCCAGAGGGTTTCAAGCTGCTGTTTACAATAGGCTCTTATCGCCTCCAGCCCAGGCATCTTAACGCAAAGCTTTCCATCCTTAAAATACTGAACTCTTAGTTCCTTGGCATAGAAATTAGTTATCGTCTTTCTTTTCCATGTAGCGTTAGGGTCAAAAATTTCGTAAGGCATACTGTCGTCAATTTTCTCATCGAACAGGGTAAGAACATCGCCCAAGGCTTTTCCTGTATCTCTGTCGTAAAGTCTCCATAGGTTTTTACGGCAGGGATTTGTAATTTTCTCTACGTTTTCACTTATTTTTATTTTTGGAGTCTCCGTGCCGTCGGGATTTTCAATAGCGGCAAGCTTATAAACTCCTCCGAACACCGGCTCTGAAGATGATGTAATAAGCCTTTCACCTACGCCGAACAAATCCACCTTTGCCCCCTGCAAAAGCATATCCCTTATTATATACTCGTCAAGGGAATTTGAAGCACAAATTTTACAGTCCGGATATCCTGCATCATCAAGCATTTTTCTTGCCTTTTTTGAAAGATAGGTTATATCGCCGCTGTCAATTCTTATACCGGATGGCCTTACTCCCATGGGCTTTAAAATTCTGTCAAAGGTACTTATAGCATGGGGTACTCCTGACTTTAATGTGTTATAGGTGTCCACAAGTAAAGTACAGTTTGTGGGGTACTGTCTTGCATAAGCGTCAAAAGCCTCCTGCTCAGAGGGGAACATCTGTATCCAGCTGTGTGCCATTGTTCCGAGGGCAGGAATACCGAAATCTCTGTCGGCACAGGTACAGGCTGTTCCCACAGCACCGCCGATATAAGCGGCTCTTGCACCGAAAATAGCTCCGTCATAGCTTTGGGCACGTCTTGACCCGAATTCCATAACAGCTCTTTCTCCTGCGGCTCTTACTATTCTGTTTGTTTTTGTGGCAATAAGCGTCTGATGATTTATTGACAGAAGTATCATTGTTTCCACAAACTGTGCCTGAATTACAGGACCTCTCACCGTAACAATAGGCTCACCGGGAAAAATAGGCGTTCCCTCAGGCACTGCCCAAACATCGCACTTAAATTCAAAATCACGGAGATACTTTAAAAACTCCTCGGAAAACATATGCTTGTTCCTCAGATATTCTATATCTTCATCATCAAATTTTAAGTTTTCCAAATACTCCACTACCTGCTCAACGCCTGCCATAATGGCAAAACCGCCTCTGTCAGGATTTTTTCTGTAAAACATATCAAAATAAGCTATCCTGTCCCCTATGCCATTGTTAAAATATCCGTTTGCCATAGTCAGCTCATAAAAATCCGTGAGCATTGTAAGGTTTCTCTGTTTATCAAGATTATACATTGAAAGCTCTCTCCTTTAATCAAAAAACAATATCAGCCGGCGTTTCAATTCCGTTGGTTTTCATATTATAAAAAGCAAATAAATTTGAAATATCTCCGCCGTGAGAACCGCCGTCGTAGGTTTCGCATAAACTTTGTACTACAATTACACGCCTGTCAAGATTTCTTCTGTTAAACTCAGTTTTAATACTGAGAGCAAACTGAAGAACACAAAGGTCTGTGCAGCAGCCGCAAACAATAAAGTTATCAATATTCTTATGGCTTTCAAGCCAGCTTTGAAATTCAGGCTCGATAAATCCGTTGGTTGAATTTTTCTTTATAACAGTTCCCGAAAAGCTTTCCTTTATCTCGTCAGTTATCTCTTCCTCCCATGTATTGCAAGTACAGTGAGGGGGATAGTAAACAAATTCCTGACAATTCTGCTGATGGCTGTCGCAAAACGCCAAGGTTTCAATTTTCCGATTATTGCAGGCATTTACCAATTTGGCGGTTTTATCATTTATGGAAAGAACTCTCGGACTTGATAAAGCCCCATCCTTTACAAAACCGTTTACCATATCTATAACTATCAAAGCTGTTTTTTCACTGCTTAAGCTGTCCAAAAAAATTTCCTTTTGAGAGATTAATTCTTTTTCCATATCCTGTATGGTTTTAAGTAAATTTTCTTTTATAAAACCTATTTGTTTTTCAGACATAAAAATCACCTTAACCTATATTTATTATTAAATCTCCATATATAAAACATTTCAGTTGTAAATAAACCTAAATCAAACGAAATATCATAAAAAGATAAAAAAATTGTAACCTTTAAGAGAAAAGTGTATCACAATTTTAATTTTTTTATCGAAAAACCCTTGTTTTTTTTCGATAATAGTATTATAATGTATTTACTTGCTATTAATTTTCTTAGAAAGAACTATCATAATTTAACTTTGCAATAGCAAATTTCTGAGGATATCGGCTCACCGTATCCCTATTTTATTTCTTTACAAAAAATCAGGCAGTTTTTCTGCTTACAGGGAGTGCAAAAGATGAGATTAAGGAAACAGTCTTTAGGAGACAGAAATCTTGTGGGAGCAAAGGTGGAGGCTGCCAGAAAGAAAAAGGGTATGAAACAAAAGGAGCTTTTGGCTCAGCTTCAGGTAAACGGTGTAGATATGAATGCGTCGGGTCTGTCTAAACTTGAAGGACAAATAAGATTTGTAACGGATATAGAGCTTGTGGCATTGGCAGATATACTTGAGGTTTCTGTGGACTATCTTTTAGGCAGAGAATAACATACACATCTTTATTTTTACCGGGATTAGCTTACACATTCGGCGGACACAAAAGTGTCCGCTTATATTTTTATTTCCAAATATTATTTGACATGACAATGATAAAGTATTATAATTTTTCGGGAAGAAATAATCAAAAATTGAGGTGTTAGGAATGAATATCCGAGAAGAATCGTTAAAAAAACACTATGAATGGAACGGTAAAATTGAGGTTGTATCCCGTGTTCAGGTAAACACAAAAGAGGATCTCTCCCTTGCCTATACCCCGGGCGTTGCCGAACCATGTCTTGAAATAAACAAAGATTACGAAAAATCCTTTGAACTTACAAGGAGAAATAATCTTGTGGCTGTAGTTACCGACGGTACTGCCGTACTTGGTCTTGGAGATATCGGCCCTGAGGCAGGTATGCCCGTAATGGAGGGTAAATGTGCTTTGTTCAAGGAATTTGCCGATGTAGACGCATTCCCAATATGTGTACGCAGCAAAGACGTTGACGAAATTGTCCGCACCGTATATCTAATAAGCGGAAGCTTCGGAGGCATAAATCTTGAGGATATCTCCGCTCCGAGATGCTTTGAAATTGAGAGAAAGCTGAAAGAAATCTGCGATATACCTGTATTCCATGACGACCAGCACGGCACAGCTGTAGTCGTTGCCGCCGCACTTATAAACGCTCTGAAGGTTGTTAATAAAAAAATTGAAAACATAAGAGTAGTTGTAAACGGTGCAGGTTCAGCAGGAATTGCCATAACAAAACACCTTTTAAACTTAGGCGTAAGGAATGTCATTATGGTGGACAGATTCGGCATAATTTGCGAGGGTATGGAGGAGCTTAACTCTGAGCAGGCTTATATGGCAACACTCACCAACAAAGAACATATGAGAGGAACTCTTGCAGACGCAATGAAAGGAGCAGATATGTTCTTAGGAGTTTCCGCACCGAATATTGTCACAAAAGAAATGGTAGCCTCTATGGCGGAAAAACCTATTGTTTTTGCAATGGCCAACCCCACGCCCGAAATTATGCCTGACCTTGCA
The DNA here is from genome assembly GCA_944380855.1 of uncultured Clostridia bacterium. Taxonomy (GTDB): domain Bacteria; phylum Bacillota; class Clostridia; order Oscillospirales; family Acutalibacteraceae; genus Limousia. The sequence continues at coordinate 48,677 of CALWIW010000015.1, forward strand.
AAAGAAGCAGGAGCAGCAGTTGTGGGAACTGGAAGAAGCGATTTTCCAAACCAGATTAACAATGTTTTGGCTTTCCCTGGAATATTCCGAGGAGCACTTGACTGCCGCGCAAAGGAAATAAACGAAGAAATGAAAATTGCCGCTTCCTACGCTATTGCTGACCTTGTAAGCGATAAGGAGCTTTCCGATGAATACATACTGCCCAATGCACTTGATAAAAGAATAGGCAAAGCTGTAGCTCAGGCAGTTATGGAAGCCGCCAAAAAGTCAGGTGCAGCTAAATAATTTTTAGGTTTAAAATCTGAATAAAAAGATCTTTTTGCAATAGTTGTGTAAAGAGTAAAATTAACATAAATAAAGGGTTATTGGAGAACACTTATATAGGTTCTCCGGCAAAAAACAGTTCACCGGACTGTTTTTTGCTCACTCATGCGTTTTTAACACATTTC
>CALWIW010000016.1 GCA_944380855.1 uncultured Clostridia bacterium
CACATTTCAAGACCTTGGAGGACTCTGTCCTCCAAACCACCAGCCAAAGGGACGCAGTCCCTTTGGAATCCCAAAATCTTTGCTTTTGACCCAATAAAAAACAGATACGCCCAAGACTTTGGAACGTATCTGTTTTTTATTTTAAAATATTCAATTCTTTATTGCTTGTGATACAGTCTTTTTGACTGATATGACGGTTCGCAGGTAAGATTCATACCCAATTTTCTGAAAACGGAAGAGTCAACCTGCGTCAAAATAACCGAAGAATGAACCTCACAGCCTTTAAGCCTCGGAAGCTGCTCCATAGCCTTACGGGCAGTCGGGTCGGTAGCGGCACAAATGCTGAGAGCAATTAATATCTCGTCGGAGTGAAGTCTTGGGTTACGGTTTCCTAAATTTTGAGTTTTAAGCTTCTGAATAGGCTCGATAACACTCGGTGAAATCAACAGTGTATCATCGTCTATATTTCCCAAGGTTTTTAACGCATTTAAAAGCACAGCAGATGAAGAACCAAGTAAAGCTGATGTTTTTCCTGTCACAATTCTACCGTCATGAAGCTGAATTGCCGCAGCAGGGTTTTCAGTAATCTCAGCGGTTTCCCTTGCCTTTACTGCTACAAGTCTGTCTGTTGCTTCAATTCCCGCCTTTGCCATAAGCAGTTCTATTTTATATACTGCATCGCTGTTTATTCTTCCCATTCTCTCGTCACAAAGAGTAATAAAATATCTTCTGATTATTTCCTGTCTTGACGCCTCGGCACAAACCTCATCATCTGTAATACAGAAGCCTGCCATATTTACACCCATATCTGTAGGTGAATTATAAGGGCTTTTTCCTGCGATTTTCTCAAATATTGAATTAAGTACAGGAAACACCTCTACGTCACGGTTGTAGTTTACAGCCTTGCTTCCGTAAGCGTCAAGATGGAAAGGGTCAATCATATTAACATCGTTTAAATCCGCAGTTGCGGCCTCATATGCCAAGTTAACAGGGTGCTTTAACGGCAAATTCCAAACAGGGAAAGTTTCAAACTTAGCATAACCTGCATTGACATTTCTTTTATGCTCATGATAAAGCTGTGAAAGACAGGTTGCCATCTTTCCGCTTCCCGGACCCGGAGCGGTTACTATAACCAAAGGTCTTGTGGTTTCCACATACTCGTTTTTTCCAAATCCTTCTTCGCTGATAATAAGAGGCACATTGTTTGGATATCCCTCGATAGGATAGTGGAGATAAGCCTTTACACCGAGACTTTCAAGTCTTTTACGAAAATTATCGGCTGCTCCCTGACCGGCATACTGGGTAATAACCACACTGCCCACGTAAAGTCCCGCTTCTCTGAAAGCATCTATAAGCCTCAATACATCGGCGTCATATGTAATGCCCAAATCACCTCTGACCTTGTTTTTTACTATGTCATCAGCATTAATTACAATAACTACCTCTGCTTCATCTGCCATACTCAAAAGCATCTTAATTTTGCTGTCAGGCTGAAATCCCGGAAGAACCCTTGACGCATGGTAATCATCAAAAAGCTTTCCGCCAAGTTCAAGGTAAAGTTTATTGTCAAACTGAGAAATTCTTTCACGAATATGCTTAGACTGTAACTCAAGATACTTTTTATTGTCAAATCCGATTTTTATTTTATCTATACACATATGAATTCCTCACTTACCCTGTATTTTAATTATTCGCTTTTTACATTATCTAAATAATTATATTCTCAAACCCCATAAAAGTCAACACATGGGGAACGATTTTCACAACAGCAAAAAAGGGACGTTTTAATTCGTCCCAAAAGCTTTGTTTATTCGGCTGTGGAAAGTAAAATTTCTTTCATTTTTTCAGCGTCTGCAGATATAAACATCCAAACATAATTGCCGTCCGTTTCAATTTTACATTCCTCTATAAGCTTTGCCTCTTCAGGTAAATAATCCTTTGTCTGAGCATATTTTGAGTCGTATCTTGTCTGAATTTTCTCTTTAATCTTTTCAAATGACTGTGAATCCTTAGCTTCTGCGATTATTACCTCGTCCTGCTTTGTGGAATCTGTGCTGATAAGAGCAAAATAATCATTAACATCTGCCTTATCAATTCCGTAAAATGACATAAGAATATCATCGTTTACCTGCGTCATATGAGAAGCACTCTCAATCTGAGCTACTATCTCTGTACCTGTCTTTTGAATATCATATTTTTTCCCGCTGTAATTATTTGAACAGCCTGAAAAAACAAAGATAAACACCATAGAAACAACAGCACACAAAAACTTCTTCAAAACAAACATTCCTTTCATAATTTTCAATTTATTTTATGTTTATACACCGTGCTTATAAAGATAATCAATCCAAATATCATATGCAGCCGGTGTAAAATGAATTCCCATGCCTTCCTGATCACTGCAATATTCCGAGGCAAGACCGCCGTTTTCGTCCTTAAACTGAGATGCAATATCCAAATATACATATCCCTTTTCCTCGGCAAATGCTTTCATAGCCACATCAAGCTGATCAATCTTTTCATTATTCAAATCGTCGTCGGCATTGCTTTCTGAAATATATTTCGGGGTAGTGGACTGAATTATTATTTTTGCTCCCGGGCTTGCTTCCAAAAGTCTGTTTATCTGCTGGTCGGCATTGGATATTGTACCCTCAACTCCGTAAATAGCCACATCGTTAGTTCCAAGCAGTATGTATATTTTGTCAGGCTTAATTTGAGCCACTGCGTCTTCAAGCTTCATTTTCTCGCCGTTATACGTTGGGTGAACAGAGCTGTCACTTACGTCCCATAGAGCGTTTGCATAGCTCAAGCTACCGCTTGTTAAAAACTGTGCGTTTCCTAAAACCTCTTCCCCGGCGGCTCTTTTTTCCGTAACGTACAGGCTAAGACCGTAAGAAATACTGTCGCCTATAAAAACCGCATTATCAAAATAGTCGTTGTCTACTTCCTTAAACACAACCTCAGAATCTGTAGGTTCAGTATTGGACGTTGTTTCCTCTGTAGTTTCAGATGACTGCGTTGTTTCAGTCACATTATCGGTAGTCAAAACTCCGTTTTCTGTAGGGAGTGACTTGTTATTTCTGTTATAGTTTCCCAAGGCGAAAACACAGGTTCCGAAAATCACGGTCACAACCGCTGTAGCAATAAGCAGCAAAGCCGTGCTTTTTCCCTTTATTTTACCTGTAGTTGAACCGTTCATTCTTTTAAATTTAACTATATTTTTAAAAAAAGTACCGCTGTTATCTTTTTTTTCCGAATTTCTCATTTTCTTCTCCAAATTTCAAATACAAAAATATATATCGTCATAATTTTACAAATTCAAATTTCATTAGCTTAAATTATATCATATGCGACAGCTTATTGCCATAATAAAAAAGTAAGAATATTTTATTTCTCCATTGCCTTTTTTGGACACTTTTTCCCCAAAAGAAAAAATATTGTGAAATCATAAAATTTATGGTAAAATATAGAGGGTGATTTTATGAAATTTAAAGGAATTATTTTTGATATGGACGGACTTCTTTTGGATACCGAAAAGCTTTATGTAAGATTTTGGACAGAAGCGGCAAGATTTTACGGTTATCCCATGGAATTTGAACACGCACTCAGCATAAGAAGCCTAAACCGTCAATACACCACCGAAAAGCTTGCAGGATACTTCGGCAGTTTTGACTATCAGCCTGTTCATGACAAGCGTGTTGAGCTTATGGATAAGTATATAAAAGAACACGGTGTAGAAGCTAAAAAAGGTGCAAAAGAACTTTTGGAATATGCCTCAAAAAACGGTATTAAAATTGCACTTGCCACCTCTTCCCCCTTTGAACGTGCAAAAGAGCATCTGGAAAGCGTTGGACTTTTCAAATATTTTAATGAGTTTGCCTGTGGTTCTATGGTAAAAAACAGCAAACCGAAGCCCGATATTTATCTTTTAGCCTGTGAAAAGTTAAACCTTAAACCCGAGGAATGTATCGCCCTTGAGGACTCACCAAACGGAGTAATTTCTGCCAATACAGCAGGCTGTGCAACAATTATGATTCCGGATTTGGACAAGCCCTCCGAGGATTTGCTCCCCATGCTTTATCAGGTCTGTGACGACTTATCCTGCGTAATTCCTTTTTTAAATTAAAAACTCATATTACTTGTGTTAAAACTCTTTACATCAATAACTAAAAAAAGCCTTCGTAACATATAAATGCTTTATAGTCGGTTAAAGCATTTATTTACGGAGGCCTTTTATGTTTTTACAGACTCTTATATATCTCAATGATTTTTTATGGAATAATTTTCTGATTATTATTCTGCCTGCTTTCCATATTTTTACTACGTTTAAAACAGGGTTTGTGCAAAAACGTCTTTTCAGCGGAATACGTATGTCTGTAAAAAGGACAGACAGCGGCGACGGCATAAGCCCTTTTAAAGCCCTTACCTGTACGCTGGCTTCTACCATCGGTACAGGAAACATAATAGGAGTGGGAACCGCTGTTGTTATGGGAGGCCCGGGAGCTGTTTTCTGGTGCTGGATAGGCGGACTTTTGGGAATTGCCACAAAATATGCGGAAACTTATTTAGCGGTAAAATACAGGACAAAAGCAAAAGACGGCTCCTTTCGTGGCGGAGCCATGTATCTTTTAAAAAACAGACTTAATATGCCTGTTTCCGCCTTACTATTTTCTCTTTTCGGACTTATAGCCTCTTTCGGAATAGGCTGTGCAATACAGACAGGTGCCATAACTCAAACTTTGAAAAACTGTTTTTCTGATAATGTTGTACTGCGTATTTTCAATACCGATATAACTTACATAGAAATAATAATAGGACTGTCAGCAGGTATTCTATGTGGCATATCTATAATAGGAGGTGTAAAATCCGTATCAAAAATTTCCGGAATTTTAGTCCCGTTAATGGCGGTTTTATATATGGCAGGCTGTCTTTATCTCCTTGCTGATAACAATGAATTTATATTTCCGGCACTGAAAACCATTATCACCGAAGCTTTCGGTTTTAAAAGCATAGCAGGAGGCTTTACAGGTGCTTTGCTCATAAATGCCTGCCGTTTCGGAATTTCAAAAGGTTTGTTTTCCGGAGAATCAGGAATGGGTTCCGCACCTTTGGTAGCAGTTGAGGCAAAAACAGACTCTCCTGACACAATAGCTTTGATAACCTCAACAGGAACCTTTTGGGACACCGGCGTTTTGTGCTTTATAACAGGTCTTACTGCGGTAACAACAGCAATTTCTTTCGGAATAGATTTATCAGCGGTAAACGGAGAAACGCTGATGTACTTCGTTTTTTCAAAAATTCCATATGTGGGAAAATCAGTTATTGTTATTTGTATTTTATTTTTCGCTTTTACAACTCTCCTTGGGTGGAGCTGTTACGGAGAAAAGTGCTGTATCTTTTTGTTTGGAGAAAAATCCGTTAAAAAATTCAGATATTTATGGGTGGTTGTATCTGCTCTTTCACCCTTTGTTCCCATGGCGGTTGTGTGGTGTCTTTCCGACTTTTTCAACGGACTTATGACACTTCCAAATTTAACGGCTATATTTTTATTATCACAAGAAATAAAAACAAACAATTAATAAAATATAAGTGTTTAATATTCACTATAATTTATTAACAAAAATAATATAGATTAATTTTCTATGCAATTATAACAAAAAAATAAATATAATCCGAGAAAAATCGTCATTTTTATTGACAATATAGCTTTAAAATTATATAATAGTGTTGATATGCTACATAAAAATCTTTTGGAGGTAATATGGTGTATATTATACTGATAAGAAGGAGTAATTAAATATGTTGACAAAAAGTGAAGAGGAAATTTTGGATTTGCTGTGGACGGAAAACAAACCAATGACAAGTTCAGATATTGTCAACTTGTCCGTAAACAGAACATGGAAAAAAAGCTATATTCATCTTTTAATAAATTCCATGTTAAAAAAAGAAGTAATTAAAATTGACGGATTTGTAAAAACAACAAAAAATTATGCCAGAACTTTTGTCCCTGTTCTTACTCGAGAAGAATACATAATCAAACAATTTACGGAAAGTGCAGATTTCAACAAAGGCTCCAAAGCAGATTTATTCGCCGCCCTTATCGACGAAACAGACGACCCGAAAATAATTGATGAACTTGAAAAAATTCTTCAGCGTAAAAAAGAAGAATTAAAGCACTGAGATGATAATTTGAAATTTGAAGTTTTGTTTTCAGAAGATTAGAGATTATTAAGATTACTCGTCATTGCAGAAAAACAAAGCGGGAAATGTAGAAAAAATACATTTCCCGCTTTGTTTTTATCTAAAACCTTTGCCCATTATATTTTCGGCGTCGGTCACAACTATAAAAGACATTTTATCTATATTTTCTGCGATTTTTCTTACCTTATAAACCTGACGGGGTCTTAACGCACAGAGAACAATCTTCTTGTCATCTCCCGTATATCCGCCTTTGCCGTCTATCACTGTTGCACTTCTCTCAACATTTTCTATAATCTCTTTTGTTATTTCGGCATACTTTGAAGTAATAATAAACATCAGCTTTCCGTTATCCCTTGCAAATCCCTTTGTAACGGTATCTATAACCTTTACGCTAAGGAAAATGGAAATCGACGTAAACATTGCACTCTCAATTCCTCCGTAAACGGGAATTGTGGCTAAAATTATTAAAGCGTCTGCAATTAAAATCAGCTTGCCCACTGAAAGAAAAGGAACGTGCTTGTGTATATTTTGAGCCACTATATCCACGCCGCCGGTTGAACCTCCGCGATAAAAAATAAGTCCCAAGCCGCAGCCGCTTAAAATACCTCCGAACATTGAAGCCAAAAGCTTTTCTCCGTGATAACCAACATTGAAAGAAGAAATAACGTCTATTGCAATTGAGGATACAACAATAGCAACAACTGTCTTTGCAATATAGCTTTTTCCGTTTTCAAGAAGCCCCCATATAAGCAGAGGTATATTCAGAATCATTGTTGTTATACCTATAGGTGTGTTAAAAACAAAATTAAGCATAATCGACACACCTGTAAGTCCGCCCTGAGCTATGTTATTAGGTGCGGTAAAACAGCTTACCGACACAGCATAAACAAGACTTCCGAAAATAATGGTTATCCAATCGGTCAGGTCGTGAAAAAACCTATTTTTTGTCATAAGATAGACCTCCTTTTATAGAAGTTCTTCCTTTACGGCAAAATCAAATATTTCCGTTATCCTGCTCATTTTATTTTGCAGATACAAAAAACCAAGCAAAGCCTCAAAGCCTGTCGCGTTATGGTAATCTGCGGCACTTGAGTTTTTCGGCACATTATTCACGGTGGAATTTCTTCCACGCTTGAAAACGGATATTTCCTCCTCGGTAAGAAAGTCCGCTTCCAAAAGCTTTCTCATTGCTTTTGACTGAGCCTGACAGCAAACAACGGAAATTTTAAGCCTGTTAAGCTCTCCCACCGGTCTGTTTGCCTGTGTCACAAGAAAATCACGGATAAGCAAATCGAACACCCCGTCACCTAAAAAAGCAAGGGTCAAGGGTGACACCGATTTTGCCCGACATTCCTTATCTATAAACTTCTCCATATTATACCCTCTTTACGTCAAAAAAAGTTTTTACTCAACGAAGTCAAATTCCAAATCGTAAATTGAAACAGTGTCGCCCTCGTTGATTCCTGCATCACGCAAAGCGTCGATAACTCCGCTGTTGATAAGAACCTTTTGGAAATAGTTAAGGCTTTCATAATCATCGAAGTTTACCGATTTAATAACATTGAGAAGCCATTTACCCTCGACAAAATAAATTCCGTCATGTACAGTGATTTTCACATCATGCTTGCCCACATTTTCAGCCGCCACAACCGGTACCGGCTCTGCCTCGTAAACAGCAATAGGAGGAAGCTTCGACAGCATCTCCTGAATTTTATTGAGAAGGGGATCAACATCATATCTGATAGCCGCCATAATAGGAAAGAACATATATCCTTTTCCCTCGACGTAGTTTTTAAAATTTTCAATCTGTTCGTCAGTAGCAAGGTCGCACTTGTTGCCTGCTACAAGCATAGGACGTTTGGCAAGCTCTGGATTAAACTTTTCAAGCTCACTGTTAATAATCTCAAAGTCCTCAATAGGGTCTCTTCCCTCACTGCCTGAAATATCAACAATATGAACAAGAAGTCTGCATCTTTCCACGTGTCTTAAAAACTGGTGTCCAAGTCCTGTTCCTTCCCATGCACCCTCAATAAGTCCGGGAATATCAGCCATTACAAAGGAGCTTCCCTCGCCCATGGAAACAACGCCGAGAACCGGTGTTATTGTGGTGAAATGGTAGTTAGCTATAACCGGCTTTGCTTGAGAAACTACAGAAACAAGGGTAGATTTTCCTACGTTGGGAAATCCCACCAATCCAACGTCTGCCAAAAGCTTCAGTTCAAGCTGAACATCGAACTCTTCTCCGGGAAGTCCCGGCTTTGCAAAACGGGGAGTCTGCCTTGTAGGTGTGGCAAAGTGAGTATTTCCCCAGCCGCCTTTACCTCCTCGTGCAACCACAACAGGTTCTTTTGTGGAAACGTCAGCCATAAGTCTGCCTGTTTCCGCATCTTTAACAAGAGTACCTATAGGAACATGGATAACAAGGTCCGGTGCATTTTTGCCGTTTCTGCGTGCCGCCTTGCCGTTTTCACCCTTTTGTGCAAGATATTTTCTCTTATATCTGAAATCAGCCAAGGTGGAAAGGTTGCTGTCTGCCACAAATACCACGTTACCGCCCTTGCCGCCGTCACCGCCGTCAGGACCTCCGGAAGCAACATATTTTTCTCTGTGGAAAGAAACCGCACCGTCGCCGCCGTCTCCTGCCTTAATTTTTATTTTAGCTACATCTACAAACATATATACCTCCTAAAGGTAAAAAAATCCTTTAATATTATCTTGCGTTTTTTGCAAAATATTACTAAATGTATTTATATTTATACAGTTATCTATATAAACAATAAGGGCGGATAAGTTATATCCGCCCCAAAGGTTTTGTGTTAATAAATTACTGCTCAACAGGATAAACGCTTGCACGCTTTCTGTCCTTGCCTACACGCTCGAAACGAACAACGCCGTCAACCTTAGCAAAGAGAGAATCGTCAGAACCTCTGCCAACATTCACACCCGGGTGAATGTGTGTTCCTCTCTGCTTAACAAGGATATTTCCTGCAAGAACGTGCTGACCGTCTGCACGCTTAACGCCAAGACGCTTTGACTCACTGTCACGGCCGTTCTTTGTAGAACCCATACCTTTTTTATGAGCGAACAACTGAATATTTATCTTCAACATTACCTTACACCTCCGAAATTTTAACTTTAATGAAATCTTGATACTGCTCTGAAAGAGCCAGTACATGGAGCTTTAAACCCTCGGTTATTACCGAACATTTCAAAGCGTCCTGCAAACTCAGTTTTAAAACAAGAAAGCCATCTGACAAATCAATTTCCGGCTTTGCACCGATTACATCGGTTATGGTGTTTGCAGCCATATAAGCCGCAGAACTTACCGCCGCACAAACAATGTCGCTTCCGCTTTCACTGTATCCGGAATGACCCTTTATGGAAAATTCCACAATGCCCGTGTCTTTTCTTTGTTTAAACTCCGCTGCAATCATAATCAGCCGTTGATTGAGTTAATCTCAACCTTTGTGTAAGGCTGTCTGTGACCCATTTTTCTCTTCTCGCCCTTCTTTGGCTTGTAGGTCATTACATTGATTTTCTTGCATTTGCCGTTCTTGAGAACTGTACCTGTAACTGTTGCACCCTCAACATAAGGAGCACCAACCTTGATACCGTCGTCAGAACCAAGAGCAACAACCTTGAAATCAACTGTTGCATTTTCCTCTGCTGCAAGCTTTTCAACGAAGATAACGCTGCCGTTTTCTACTTTGTACTGCTTGCCGCCTGTTTCGATAACTGCGTACATAATAAGTACCATTCCTTTATTCAGACTCGCTACCGTGGGCGGGACAAACCTCTTTTCAGCCCACAATATGCGGCTTATATACTATACCATAATCAAAGGCGTATTGTCAATGACTTTTTTCATTTTTATCCGCCATATTCAGCACCGCATCACCATCATAAGTTTTGACCGTATATCCGTAATTTATAAGGTTTTCTCCTTTGTAGCCTATATCGCTTGTATCAATAAAAACCGAACAGCTTAAAAGCTGTGAATTTTTAATATTTCCTCCTCCCACGATAACATCGGCATAACGGTATTCATCGGGAAGATTTTCAATATCCGCAAGCTTAGGAATTATCAAAAGGCTTTTTCCGTTTGCAATATTTATGTATTGGTAAAAACCGTTTCCCTCTTTAATGTAGTTTATCAAAACCTTATTCCAAAGGACTGCCTCGCCCTTTTCCCCGCTCAAATAAGAAACACTTCCGTTTTCCTCAATAGCGTTTACTGTTTTATCATCTGTCTTTTCACTGTGATAAAAAAGTACCTGCTTTGCATCAAGCTCCTCCAAAATATCGTCGGCGTAAATGCCAGAACTTTTATAATTTTCCGTCACTGCCAAAAAGTCCGGTTTTGAAGTAATACCGCTGATGCTGTTTATAACATAGTCAGTGTAATCATACTTTCCGGCAGTAGTAAGCAATGCACTTTTGTTGTCAACGGTAAGCAAAACCGTGTTTCCTCCGCCGTTTTTCAAAACATAAAGCTTCGTTGTTCCAAGTCCCCATAAATTTCCAAGTATTAAACCTACAACAAGTACAGCAAAACTTACGGTAAACAAGGGCATAGCCGTTTTGAATCTCCTCTTAAATTTCCCTGACACGGCAAACAACGCCACAGAAAGTATTATCCAAAATATGTAAAAATCCTCTCTCACCTCAATTTTGCTGAATTGAAGTCCTCCGAGAAAATCCACAGTTTTCAAAATATAATCAGAAAGAATTTGGCACAAAACTTTTGAAATTTCCGCAAAAACCGAGAACACTCCTGCAAAAGAGGAAAGAACTGAAAATCCCGTAAAAACCAAAGCACAGATAATGAGCGGAGAGGCCAAAGGTACAATCAACAGATTTGTCACAATTCCCACCAGAGATATTTCCTGAAAGAACCACACCTGCAAGGGCAAAACTCCTATTGTGGCACTTAATGTGACGGAAACACAGGAAATTACACCCTTTGCAAATTTTCCTATGAACCTGCGTTCTTTAACAGCATTAAACCATTTACCCTTGAGAAAACCGCTTATTCTGTTATTCCAAAGCAATATGCCGAGAGTAGCCGTTACAGATAAAAGCAGTCCCAAATCTCCCCCTGCGTAAGGATTTCCGAAAGTTAAAATAAGAATTGCCAGACCTAAAGAAGAGAAGGAATCCGGCTTTCTGTTAAAGAGCATACCGATAACATAAACAAGAAACATTACGCCTGCACGGACTACCGACGGAGAAAATCCTGTTATTCCCATGTAAAGAATTATAACGGCACAGGAGCCGAAAACGTAAAGAAATTTGTTCTTTAAAACCTTTCTCAAAACAAACAGGAAAAACATTCCCACCACTGACATATGTAATCCCGACACAACAATAAAGTGAGACACTCCCGATTTTCTGAAGCTGTCTATTGTGTAATCAGACATCTGAGATTTATCTCCCAGAACAAGAGCCTTGAAAAACGAAGAATTTTCCTCAGGCATGGTTCTGCCAAAAATATCCCCTATACCCTCACGTATTTGGGAAGAAAACCTGTATAAAGAAAAGCCGCTGTATTTTTCAACCGAAAAATCTGATACGCTGTCACTTCTTGCAGTAAAATTTATGCCGTCTGAAATATAATAGGTGTTTTCCGTATTTTCAAGGAGCATAACTCCGGATATTATATCCCCGATGTCTGCGTCTATATACTCGCTGCAGTTTAAAATTATTCCGGCTTTTTCTTCTTTGCCGTCCAAGGTTATAGCTTCAAGGGTGTAGTAAAACCTTTCGTATTTGTATTGAGGCTTTTCGCAGACCTTAGCCGAAACATAACGCTGTGTTTCCCCGTAAAGCAGGCTCAAAGGTTTAAAATGATAATTAGTCTCAGCCACATAGGAAAACACTCCGGCAAACATGGCAATACAAATCATAAATTTATCAAAAGGCACATTCACCCTTTTTCCCATAATAAATTTTACCGTCAGCACAACTGCAAAAGCAGCAGCGAAAATCAAAACCGACCACAAAAACAAAGAGGACTTGATATAGAAAGCCGCGGCGGTAACTGCGAGATAAGTTATTCCCAAACAAGCCAACGGTCTTTTCATTTCAAGCCCTCTTTTTTAATATTATCGTTTAATCTTCAATTCCGTTCTGAAGCTTAGCCGCTTTCAATGTATTTTTCATAAGCATAGCAATTGTCATCGGACCCACTCCGCCGGGAACAGGTGTAATGGCTTCCGCCTTGTCCTTTACACTTTCAAAGTCCACATCGCCGCAGAGCTTTCCGTTTTCGTCACGGTTCATTCCCACGTCAATAACCACCGCTCCGTCTTTCACCATATCGGCAGTTACAAATTTTGCCTTTCCTATGGCGGCAACAAGAATATCCGCTTCGGCACAAATTTCCTTGAGATTTACAGTTCTGCTGTGACAGATTGTAACTGTGCCGTGCTTATGAAGCAAAAGCATCGCCATAGGCTTGCCCACTATGTTGCTTCTTCCTATTACCACGCATTTTTTTGATTTAGGGTCAATATTATATTCCTTGAGCATCTCCATAACGCCGGCAGGAGTACATGGCAAAAAGTCATAATCACCTATCATAATTTTTCCAACATTAACAGCGTTAAAAGCGTCAACGTCTTTCAAAGGACTTATGGCCTCAATAACCTGCTTTTCGTCCAAATGCTTTGGCAAAGGAAGCTGAACAAGAATTCCGTTTATTTCTTTATCATTGTTAAGGTCGTTCACAAGATTTAAAAGCTCCTCTTGTGTTGTTTCCTCAGGAAGAGCATATTCTCTTGAAACAAATCCAACCTCGGCACAGGCTTTCTTCTTGTTGTTGACATAAACCCTTGAAGCCGGGTCATTGCCTACAATTACAACTGCAAGCCCTACATTTACGCCCTTTTCCTTAAGCTTTTCTGTTTCTTTTGCCACCTGTTCTCTTACCTTTGCGGAAACAAGCTTTCCGTCTATTATTCTTGACATTTATAATGTGCCCCTTTCGACTTATCCTTATTTTTATTTTTTAAACCGAATACAACAAGTAAAATTATTCCCAGCACCATTATTGCAAAGGACAAAACCTGGGATACTCTCGGCGTGTAACCGAAAAATGAAAAATGCATATACAAGCTGTCGGTTCTCAGACCCTCTACAATCATTCTTTCAAAACCGTACCATACCATATACATAAAGAAAATCTGTCCGTTGTATTTGTAGAACTTTTTGCTTACAAAATGCAAAATAACAAATCCAAGCAAGCACCATACTGACTCGTACAAAAAGCACGGGTGAACACCAACTCCGCCGGTATTTTCACTTACCATTCTCCATGGCAAATCTGTCGGAGTTCCGAAAGCCTCCTGATTCATAAAATTGCCCCATCTTCCTATTCCCTGTCCGATAAGAAAACCAAGTCCAACCACATCAAGAATATTAAGAATAGTTTGCTTTTGAATCCTTGCCACAATACAGCCGGAAAGCAATGCTCCTATAATTCCTCCGTAAATTGCCAGACCGCCGTCGTGTATCTGAAAAATTTTACCGATATCGCCCGCATATCTGTCCCACTCAAAAATCACATAGTAAAACCTTGCACCGATAACCCCGAAAATCAAGCCTGCTATAACGCAGTTAAAAAGCTTATCCTTGTTGATTTCAAATCTGTCCGCAGTTTTAAAGGCATAAATCATAGCCAAAACCATTCCAACGGCAATTATAATGCCGTACCAGTAAATTTTATAGTCGCCTATCTGAAAAGCCACCGGATTAAGTGTAAATTCCAGACCCAAGCCCGGAAAACTTACATTATACATACCTATCACCTCTTTAATAAATAACCCGCATCATTTTTATCTTATTGTTTTTGAGGAACTATAACCGACAACACACTTTTATCAGTCATCAGCATACTGTCAAGACGTTTTTTCGCACTTTCAATGTCCGCCTGTGCCACTGCACGGGCATAGTCAAAAAGATTTCCTCCGAACAACGCACAATCCATCAAAGCATTGCCGATAAAGGCAGGAGAATTAAAAGAACCGATAAGGTCGCCGTATACCGTTCTTTTGGCTATTTCAAAATCTTCCTGTTCAAAGCCCTCACGCTTGATATTTTCAATGTATGCCTTAATTATTTTCGCAACCTTTTCAGGCTCTCTTGACTCTCCCGAAAGTATTGTCACCGCATATCCCGGACCCTCGTTAAACTCATAACAGAAAGATGAGTTTATAAGTCCCTCGTCAAGGAGCTTCGTATAAAGCCTGCTTGCCGAAGAAAAAAGCATTGTCATAATTATCTCGTTGAGAGCAGCTTCCTCATCGGTAAGCTTTCGCTCTCCGCTTTCCTTAAAGCCCAAATTAAACAACGGAACTGCAACCGGGAACTCCTGTTCCACATAATCTTTAGAAACGCCGTCCTTTTCCGGTTCAAAGAAAGATTCTACTTTCTTGATTTTCTGTTCCTTTAAAACCTCGTCGGCTATTTTCAAAACAGTATCCATATCGGCATTTCCAGCAACACAAAGAGCCATATTTCCCAAATTATAAAACGTATTGTAGCACTGATAAAGCAAATCCGCCGTAATATGAGAAATTGACTCCACCGTTCCCGCAATGTCAATTTTTACCGGATGATTTTCATACATAGCCTCCAGCATATTGAACATTACACGCCAATCGGGACTGTCATCGTACATTTTTATTTCCTGACCGATAATTCCCTGCTCCTTTTGAACTGTCTGAGGTGTAAAGTACGGTGAAGTTACAAAGTCCAAAAGTATTCTGAGGCTGTCCTCAAAATTATCCGAACAGGAAAAAAGATAACAGGTTTTGTTAAAGCTTGTGTAAGCGTTGGCGTTGGCTCCGGTTTTTGCATATCTTGCAAAAGCGTCGCCGTCCTCGCTTTCAAAAAGCTTGTGTTCAAGATAATGGGCGATACCGTCGGGAACAGTAACTTTCTCTCCCCCGTCCACGCTGAAGCACCTGTTCACGCTTCCGTATTTTGTTCCGAAAATTGCATAGGTGCTTTTGTATCCCTCTTTCGGGAAAACATATATATCAAGACCCGACTTGTGGGTGGTTTTATAGTATTTTTCAGAAAGCTCCTTTGATACTATCTCTTCTATTTTCATTTTCATCCTTCTTTCTGATTTCCTTTAAGAACATAAATCGTGTCAAGCTTCAAAAGCTTTGCCGCCTCAACAACCTGTTCCTTTGTAATATTCATTATATCCTGAACCTTTTCATCAAGATTTCTGAACTTATCTTCAAAAACCTGTGAGCTGTACCAGGCTTCAATACCGTCAACAGAGTCGTCAAGGGTTCTGAAAGAATCGCAGACGCTGAGCTTTGCGGACTCCATTTCAAAATCGGTGATATTTCCCTTTTTCATCTCCTCAATTTCCGCAAAAATAGCCTCTTTTGCCTTTTCAATGTTTTCGCTCTCAACACCGCTTTCTATTCTCAGTATGCCTTTTCTGCTGTCGTATCTTGAGGAGCAATAATAGCAAAGACTGAGTTTTTCTCTCACGTTGTTAAAAAGCTTTGAATGAGCGGTTCCGCCCAAAACGGCGGACATAAGTCTCAGAGCCTGTGACCTTGGGTCAAGTGAGTCAACCCCGGTCCTCATTCCTATAATAAGCTTTGACTGAGAAAGCTCCATTTCCTCGGTAACGTCCTTTACTTCCTTTACATCGTAAATAACCTTGTTTTCAAGGACAACAGGTGTTCTTTCCACTTCAGCAAAGGAAGACGCAAACACTTTCATCGCTTCATCTGCACCTTTTCCGCCTACAAAGAATATTTCAAACCTTGCTGTTTTTAAAATTTCTTTCCAGCCTTTGTAGAGATTTTCTCTGTCGATTTTATTTATTGTATCAACGCCGCCGTGCCTTGTTATTCCGTAAGGCTCGCCCTCACACATTATCTCTGTACACCTTAAAGCCGCATAAACCTGCTTGTCATTAAACTGAGAATCTATATACTCGATAAGCTGTCTGCGTTCCTGCTCAATATCCTCGCCGTCAAATTTTTCATCATTTACTTTAGGTTTAAAAAGAACCTCGCAAAGAAGCTTTGACACCTCCTGTGCCACACTTTCTCCGTCCAAAGCAAATCTGTCGTCGATAGCGGAAACCACAAGCTTCATGGTTCTTACATCGCCGCTTTTATTTGCTCCTCCGCTGACTGTTGCTCCGTAAAGGCTTCCAAGCTTTCTGCTGAATTCCATAAGGGTTGGATATTCCTCACAGGATTTTGTAAGCACCTGAGAAAGCATAGCCGACATTGCGGCGGACTCTTTTGTAAGGGGAATATAAGCTGTACAGCTCAGCTTCATAGTTTTAAATCTTTCCACCGTTACGCTGTTAAAAAAAACGCCCGGTGCGATTTCTTTTCTTTCAATATTTGTCATTTTTCCATCTCCCAAACATAGAATCAGGAATAGTTTTCCCGTTTTTATATATTCATAGAAATTATTGTACTGAATTAGCCTATTATACCACACTGAGAATACTTTTAAAAGTATTCTCAGGAAAATATCGCCAATGATTGATAATTTAAATTTTGTATTAAAACACTTTATAACAACGATAATAAATATACATCTCTAAAACTATTGACAAACGTACACAAATATGATATTATACCGACGTTTGATTATATAAATTCACATTTATGGGTGAATGTTTCTACCGGCTGCCTTTCAGCTGACTATAATCTATCTTTTGCGGATAAATTGTTTGTCAGAGAAGGCTTTTTTTATGCCGTTTTTTAAGGAGGATGCTATTTTATGAATTACGACGTTATAATTATAGGTGCCGGACCTGCGGGAATTTTTACTGCCATTGAAATGATAAAATGCGGTACAAACAAAAAAATTCTCATAATAGAAAAGGGCCGTGCAATTGAAAACAGAAGCTGTCCAAAACACAAAACAGGAAGATGCATGAACTGCAAGCCTTACTGCCACATAACCACAGGCTTTTCCGGTGCAGGAGCTTTTTCCGACGGAAAACTCTCTCTCAGTCCTGAAGTGGGAGGAGATTTGCCAGACCTTATAGGTGAAGCTTTGGCAGAGGAAACCATCGCATACGCAGATAAGATTTATCTTGAATTCG
The DNA here is from genome assembly GCA_944380855.1 of uncultured Clostridia bacterium. Lineage (GTDB taxonomy): Bacteria > Bacillota > Clostridia > Oscillospirales > Acutalibacteraceae > Limousia. Next base: position 17,303 of record CALWIW010000016.1, read on the forward strand.
GAGCCGATACAAAGGTTGAGGGTATCGGAAATAACGAAGCGGTAAAGAAAATCAGAAAAAGAGCAATACAGGCAGGCTTAAAGCTTGTTGACTGTCCTATACGTCATTTAGGAACAGAAAAAGCCCAGGAGATTTACTATGCCATAGAACAGTATCTTCTCAAAAAGGGCGTTGAAATGATGTTTTCCACAGAATGTGAAGACCTGATTTTGGACAGCGGTAAATGCCTTGGCGTAAGAATAAAGACAAAAGACGGAATTGTTGAACTGAAAGCTCCTCATACTGTAGTTGCAACCGGCAGAAGAGGTGCAGACTGGCTGGAAAAAATCTGCTATGAACACAACATAGCCCACCAGCCAGGAACTGTTGATATAGGAGTCCGTGTTGAGGTAAGAAATGAAATAATGGAAACGGTAAACAATGTTTTATACGAGTCAAAGCTTATAGGATATCCCGCACCCTTTAAAAACAAGGTACGTACTTTCTGTCAAAACCCGGGAGGATTTGTCAGTCAGGAAAATTACGACAACGACTTGGCTGTTGTAAACGGTCACTCCTATAAAGAGCTTAAATCCCAAAACACAAATTTAGCTATTCTCTGTTCACATAATTTTTCAGAACCCTTTAACCAGCCAATTGCCTACGCACAAAAAATCGGAGAGCTTACAAATATGCTTGGTGACGGAAAAATACTTGTTCAGCGTTTCGGAGATATTCTCGACGGAAAAAGAACATGGGAAAAAGAGCTTTCCCGCTCAAATATCAAGCCCACTCTCCCCGACGCAGTTGCAGGCGACATAACCGCCGCCATGCCATACAGAGCAATGATTAACATTATTAATTTTATTCAGGCAGTTGATCACGTTGTACCCGGATTTGCTTCAACGGAAACCCTGCTTTATTCACCTGAGCTTAAATTTTACAGTAACAAAGTAAAGCTTGATAAGGATTTCAACACAAACGTAGAGGGTCTTCACTGTCTCGGCGATTCCAGCGGCTGGACAAGAGGCTTGATGATGGCGTCAGTTATGGGCGTGCTTATGGGACGAAAATTAAAATAACCTGTTGAGTTTTTTTCCGTAATGTCTTATAATGTACAAAAGCTGTATTAAAGGAAGATGTGCTATGAACAAACAACAAATTTACTATATGCTTGACGAAATGGGAATTAACTATTTTTCCGTAGACCATCAGGCGGTATATACAATAGAAGAAATGGAAAAATGCAATCTGCCCTACATGGAATATGTGGCAAAAAACCTGTTTTTAAGAGATGACAAAAAACAGCACTACTACCTTGTGGTAATGACACACGAAAAGTCGGCGGATTTAAAAAAGCTTAAAGACATTATAGGCTCAAGGAAGCTCAGCTTTGCTTCTGAAACCGACCTTACGATGAAACTTGACCTTATAAAAGGCTCTGTAACTCCTTTCGGAATATTAAACGACGAGGAGCGAAGCGTTGAGGTTATAATAGACAACGACATTATGAACAAAGAAAAAGTTGGCGTTCACCCAAACACAAATGAAGCAAGCCTTTGGCTTTCACCTATTGACGTGGTCAAAATTGTTGAGGACCACGGAAACAGCGTTAAGTTTGTTGATATTCCGAATATTTAATGACAAAAACGGGAGCGTATCTATAACCGGATACACTCCCGTTTACTTTGTATTAAATTAAAAATATAAGTGCAAAAACACAAAGTATCACAAGAAACAGCAGATTTATCGCCGTAAACAGTATGAAATATTTTCCTGTTTCTGCCCCTTCGGTTTTTAAATAAAATTTAAGGGAAATAAGGCTTGCAAGAGAGGCAACCACCGTTCCCAAGCCGCCTATATCCGTTCCCAAAAGTAAGGCTTTCCAATTTTCCGTAAAGCCTGCAAGCAGAACAGCGGCAGGCACGTTGCTTATAATCTGGCTCGCCCCTAAAGATGTAAAGAAAGGCGACATACTCATGAGGCCTTCAAGAAACTGAGAAATCTGCGGAATATTCGCAATATTTTCCGCAAATATAAAAAAGCAAACAAAGGTCAGCAAAAGAAAATAATCTATTTTTAAAAGAATGGTTCTGTCATAGGCTATGAGGAAAAATGTAACCACACCAAGTATTATCAGATAATGAACAACACGAAATACAGCCAGCAAACAAAGTACAAAAAGCAAAAAGTAAAGCCACCCTGACAATCTGTTGCAGTGCGTTTCTTCATTAAAAGCTACCTGCTGACCATTACCCTTACATAAAAAATATGTAACAGCAGTAATCAGTACAAAGCTTACTGCAACAACGGGCAAAAGCACCGTTATAAACTCTGTTGTATCAGGCTCAAAAGCCGAATAAATAAAGAGATTTTGAGGATTTCCAACGGGAGTTGCCATGCTTCCCAAATTTGCGGCAACAGTCTGCATAACCACAACTCTCATAAGATATTTTTTCTCTTTCAGAGTTCCGAGTATCATCACCGCAAATGGAACAAACACAATAAGGGATACATCGTTTGTTATAACCATGGAAGAAAAAAAAGGCAGCCATACCAAAATAAGCGAAACAAATTTCAAAGACTTCTGCCCTTTAAGCATTTTTGCTCCCACAGAGGAAAAGAAACCGCATTTATTAAGTCCTGCAACAACAGCCATTAAGCAAAACAAAAGGGAAAGCACACGCCAGTCTATGTAACCGAAATAATCCAAAGACGGCGGAGAAAAAAAGGCTGATATTACGGTACAGACAGCGGCAATGCAAAGAACCGCTTCGTTTTTTATAAACTTTTTAATTTTTGACATTCTCTATACTTCCTCATTTTTTAACTTTTATTTTTCCAAATATTCAACTACTTCCACAACGTCCTCATTGATTGCAATACTTGCAAGGTAATCATAGGAAGTTTCAGATTTATTTATAAGCACCATATTCTTGCCTTTGTAATACCTTACAAAGGACGCAGCAGGGTATACCACCAAAGACGTACCTACAACAATAAGGGTATCGGCATTTGAAATCGCATTAATCGCACCGTCTATAACAGCTTCGTCCAATGGTTCCTCATAAAGCACAACATCAGGCTTTATTATTGCGTTATCCTCGGTACACCGCGGCACTCCCTTTGTATTTACAATATGTTCAAGGCTGTAGCTTTTTCCGCATTTTGTACAGTAATTTCTCAAAACGCTTCCGTGAAGCTCATAAACCCGACTGCTTCCAGCCTTTTGGTGAAGTCCGTCTATATTCTGGGTGACAACGGAAACATTTTTTCCCATTCTTTCAAGGCTCGCAAAATATTTATGAGCCTTGTTTGGCAGAGCATCGGGATAAAGCATTTTAGACTTATAAAAATCATAAAAAAGCTCGGGGTTTCTCACAAAAAAGCTGTGGGAAATAATCTCCTCGGGTCTGTAATTATATCCGCTTTTTTGATTATAAAGTCCGTCTGCCGAGCGAAAATCCGGAATACCCGAGGGACAGCTTATTCCTGCACCTGTAAATACGCATATATTTTTGCTGTTTTCGATAATAGTCTTTAATTTTTCGGCTTTCGCCGTATTTTCTTTGTTCATTCAGTACCACCTGATTTTATTATATCTTTTTTATATTATAAAATAAAAAAACGCCATATTCAACTGATTATTTATATAACCGACAATTTTGTATTGTGTGAATAAAGAAAAAAGTTTATAATATCTTAAAACAAAAGGCGGTGATTATATGGATTTGATAGTCTGCGTTGACGATAATTTGGGAATGATGTTCAACAAAAGAAGACAAAGCAGAGATATTGAAGTTACAAAGGCAATTATAAATCTCTGCAAAAACAAAATCTTATATATAGACAGCTATTCAAAAAAACTCTTTGAAGAAATCGGATACCGTGATTACAACATTTTAGAAGATACAAACCTGATTTTCCCGAAAAACTCCTGCTATTTTTCTGAAAAAGCAGTTCCCGGCTTTGTTAAAAATCAGGTTAAAAAAATAGTACTGTTTAAATGGAACAGAATTTACCCTGCCGACCTGCATTTTGATATAGACATAAAAAATGACAACTGGAAATTAATTTCCTCAGAGGAATTTAAAGGACATTCCCACGAAAAAATTAACATGGAGGTATACGAGAAATGAAGAAAATTATTTTAAGCCTTGCCGCTGTTGTTCTGACTGTAACAGTTATCCTTTCCGGCTGTTCTTTTGATGATATGGAAAATAATGTAAATTCTTCAATCAACAGCACAGGTACATTTATCGCCTCTGACTTCGGCGACAGTATTCCCTACTACACAGATTCTCCCTATTCGGTATTAAACGGCAACGAACCCTATTTTGATGAAGATGATTTTTCAGAAAATTCCTTTGAAACATATTCACCATTGGACAGCTTGGGTCGCTGCTCAACTGCCTATGCAAATATCTCAACAGACACCATGCCCACAGAGGAAAGAGGCTCTATCGGTCAGATAAAGCCGTCAGGCTGGCAAACGGTAAAATATGATATAGTTGACGGAAAATACCTTTATAACCGCTGTCATCTGATTGGCTGGCAGCTTACCGCAGAAAATGCAAACGCAGAAAATCTGATTACAGGCACACGCTATCTCAACGTTACAGGAATGCTGCCCTTTGAAAATATGGTCGCCGACTACATAAAAGAAACGGGCAATCATGTGCTGTACCGTGTAACGCCATTGTTCTTTGATGACGACCTTTTGGCTTACGGTGTAAGAATGGAAGCAAAATCCGTTGAAGACAACGGAGAGGGTATATGCTTTCATGTTTTTTGCTATAATGTTCAGCCCGGAATTGAGATAGACTACAGCGACGGAAGCAGTTCCCTCATAAAAACCAATAATACGGAAAATAAAGAAAAACAGGACTACGTAATTAATAAAAATTCTTGGATTTTTCATCTTCCTGACTGCTCAAGCGTCAGTTCAATAAGCGATAAAAACAGAGAAAATTATAACGGCACAAGAGAAGAGCTTATTGAGAAAGGGTTAAAACCCTGCGGCAGATGCAACCCATAAAAAGCAGAAAAATACATTGACAAATATCTATGTATAACATATAATAGAACAAGGAAAGTGGTGAGAGTTGGTTATGAATACGGAAGCAAAAACAATTTCGGAAATTTTTAAAGCTTTGGGAGATGAAAACCGTGTGCAGATAATGATTATGCTGTCACAAGGAGAAAAATGTGCCTGCAAGCTTTTGGAAGAATTAAAGGTATCACAGCCCACCTTATCTCACCATATGAAAATCCTCTGCGATTCAGGACTTGTCTCCTGTAGAAAAGACGGAAAATGGATGCACTACTCAATTTCCGCCGAAGGTAAAACAAAAGCTTTTGAATCTCTTTCATATATTACAGGACAAAAAGCAACAGAAATCTAAAGTTCATATAACCGCAGTATTATCTGCGGTTATACTTTAAAAATACACATAGATATATTTAAATATAACTATATTAGGAGGATAAAATGGAAACTGTAAGAAACATTTTTGATTTTTTACAAAACGAAATTTTAGGTATGTCTTGGCTCAACAGACTAACCGGCAGCTTATTGACAGGTTTAGGCCTTGATATAAGCAGTCCTTTAGGAGGAAGTATTCATTTTTTCATATATGATGTTATAAAAATTTTGATTTTGCTGGGCTTTTTGATTTTTATTATATCCTATATTCAAAGCTACTTTCCCCCTGAAAGAACAAAAAAAATCTTAGGTCGATTTAAAGGTCTGCCTGCAAATATTTTAGCCGCTCTTTTGGGAACCGTAACACCTTTTTGTTCCTGTTCCTCAATTCCCTTGTTCATTGGGTTTACCGGTGCTGGACTTCCCTTGGGAGTAACTTTTTCCTTTTTGATTTCTTCCCCCATGGTGGATTTAGGTTCCCTTGTTCTTTTAACAAGTATTTTCGGCTGGAAAGTTGCTGTGGTTTATGTTATAGTAGGTCTTGTAATCGCCGTTCTTGGCGGAACTCTTATTGAAAAGCTCCACCTTGATAATTATGTGGAGGACTTCATAAAAAACGGAAAATCCTTGGATATTGAGCAGGAAAAATTAAAAATATCACAAAGGCTTTCCTACGCCTTTGAACAGGTAAAAAACACCGTAAAAAAGGTTATAATTTATATTTTGATAGGCGTGGGAATCGGTGCGGTTATCCATAATTGGATACCTCAGGACTTTATCGTTCAGATTTTAGGAGATAACAATCCTTTCGGAGTAATACTTGCAACAATAGCAGGCGTTCCCATGTATGCGGACATTTTCGGAACTATTCCTATAGCCGAAGCTTTGCTCTCAAAGGGAGCCTTGCTGGGAGTTGTGCTATCCTTTATGATGGCGGTTACTACCCTTTCCCTGCCGTCTATGATAATGCTGAGAAAAGCGGTAAAACCAAAGCTTTTGGGAATATTTGTGGCTATTTGCACTGTGGGAATTATAGTTGTTGGATACCTGTTCAATGCTTTTCAGTTTTTGTTTATTTAATAAATAATATAATAATCGGAGGAATAACTATGTCACTTTTCAATTTTAAAAAATCAAACCAAGAAAAACCGTCAGCAGAAAAAATCAGAGTAAACGGCAGCTATGATATAAAGGTATTGGGTTCAGGCTGTAAATCCTGTCAAACACTTTTTGACAACCTGCTGACAACCGTAAATAATATGGAAATTTCCGCAAAAACCGAACACGTTACCGACCTGACTCAGCTTGCCTTATACGGAATTATGACTACTCCCGCCCTTGTAATCAACGGCACTGTAGTTTCAACAGGCAAAATTTTAAAACCTGCCGAGATACAAAATCTTATAGTAAAATTTAACGGAGACAAATAATATGAAAAAGAAAATAGCTTTTATCTGTATACACAATTCCTGCCGAAGTCAAATTGCCGAGGCCTTGGGCAACCATTTTTTAGGGAATAAATTTGATTTTTATTCCGCAGGCACCATGACAAAACCTAAAATAAACCAAGACGCAGTGCGACTTGTAAAACAGCTTTACAATATTGATATGGAAGAAAAACAATACAGCAAAACAATAGATAAAATACCGCAGCCAGATATTGCAATTTCCATGGGCTGCGATGTAGGCTGCCCTTATATAGGCAGGGAATTTGACCAAAACTGGGGACTTCAGGACCCGACAGGCACAGATGATGAAAACTTTATCAGAATTATAAAGGAAATTGAAACAAAGGTTTTAGCACTCGGCGAGTAATTTCAGCCTGTATTTTTTAACATTTGTAATATAGAGATTATCATTTTAACGCAGTATAATATCTAAACACAGTAAGACAGAGCCGAGGTCTGTAAATTCAGTCCTCGGCTCTTATTTTTCAATTAATTACTATATTTTATACTATCGGTTCTTCCGGCTGTTTACACTCCGTACAAATATCGTTTGCTGATGCTCCGTTACAGTTTACATAAGTGTCGCCCACAGAAGCCACTGCACCGAATTCAACAGGAACAGCAACGCAAATATCCTGACTGATTGTAAAAACGCAGGTTCCGTTTACCTGACCTTCGCATTTTTCAGAACCGGACATAACCACAGGAGTACCGCAGCATTTTGTAAAGGTTGTCCCTGTCTTTGCAAAAGGTTTAATAGTTACGGGAACACAAATTGAAGCAGACTGATATCCCACAGCAGGACAAGTCTGATCTTCCGCAACCTCATTTACCTGAAAATCCTCTGCCAGGTTTTCCCTCCTTTCGTACATTCTGTTAATATAATATACATTTATTTGTATTATGTTACAAAAGCCCATGGAGAAAACGTTCCCCATGGGCTTTGTAAAAAAGGATCACATACAATTATGGCTGCGTATGCTTTTTATACTTTATTCTATTATGCTTTTACAAGTTGAATCTGTATTAATGTAGCATCCATAACAGTTACCGCATTATCATCGTTCATATCAGCAAGGTCAACATCAAATACGCCTATATTATCCAAACGTACCAGATATTTCTGAATTGCCGTGGCATCTGTAATATCAACTGCTCCGCTGTGGTTTACGTCACCCTTGCCGTATACAATTTCTTTTTCCGGCTTCATAATTCTGAGTTCGCTTACTGCAAGTTTATTGGGATCACCGGTTGAGCCGTCATTTGCTATGGCTGTCGGTTTAAATCTAATATACTTTGCAGTAATTTCTTTATCAAAGATAATCTCAACATTTTTGCCGTCATAAACTATATCCGCATAAGTACCTGCTGTTGTAAAACCTGTACCGTTTTCAGAAACTAAAACTTCAAGACTCTTAAGCTTATTGTTTCCATTATCTCTTGCAACATACTGAATTCCCTTTACAGGCTGTGGATTGTCTCCAAATGCAACATCTATGTAAACATTAGGAATATTATTTTCTGAAAGCCAGAAGCCACCATCTTTTCCGTCAAACATAATGTCTACAGCCGCTTCCTGAGAAGCTACACCGGCTGACTGACCGTCAGTTGAGGACCACTGGAGCGATGCACCTGATGTTGTTACTGTAAAGTCTTCCTTATACATATAGAAGTTAGGATCTACCTTTACAAGTCCTGCAATTGCTGTAGAAAGATTGTTCTTAGCTGCAATAACCTCAAGCTGTGAAGCTGTTTCGCTTTCGGAAACTTCTATTGCCTTTGCCAAAGCTTCGCTGAACTTGCTGTAGCTTGCTTCTGTGTATGTTCCGTTGGCATTTGTATAATCCTCAAGTACCTTTGCTTTTTCAATTTCAGCATTAAGTTCTGTCTTATCAACTTCACCTGAAGGAACATCACCCTCCTGATACTCGTATACGCCGATATCCGGTGTTCCGGTAATTTCGTTTCCGAAGAAGTCAGTTCCTGTAAATCCATCGATTGCAGTACCTGCATCTATTGCCGGTGAATCCTTTGAAATCTTAAAACCTTCAAATGCAGTTTTATTATGTACTGCACCTGTTGTTGTAACAGGTGCTGCTTCTGCTCCCCAGAAGAGAGGATCGCCTGTTACTGCATTTGTATCGCTTGTAGGTATGTTTGTGTAATTATAATACAGGTTGTTGCTGTATGTCATCTTTGCTGTATTGTTTTTACCGCTCCAGTTTTCTGACTTCTCAGCTCCTGAATTATAGATGATATTATTCTTAACAACAGCTGTACCTGTCTGATTAGCACCATTGTTTCTGTCTGCTACTCTGAGGAAAGGAACTCCCTCTGCCATATAGAAAACATTGTTGTAGAACTCTGCTTTTGGTGCATTGTCGGGAAGGTCAAGAGCACAGGTTAAATCCTTATAGCTGATATTGTATCTAAACACTGTGTTGACTGCCTGTACACCGCAAATCATTACTGCTCCGCCTTGGTTATTATGGCTGTAGTTGTACTGGTAAACTGTTCCGTCGCCCCAGTCTGCGTCCCATGCCTGGGCGTCTCCATTGTAGCAAGTGTCAAATGCTTCGTTGTACTGGAATACCGCATCCTTACATTTCCAAGGCCATATGCCAGCTGCAACTCTTCCGAATGATGTAGCACTGTAAATTTCTTCGTTGATTTCTTTTGCCACACCGTCAGCAACATTATACTCGATTAAAGGACGATAGCAATACATTGTAGTAATAGCATCTCCGCCTACATCTTTGAGATAATTGTTTCTTACAACTACATTAGTCGCTCCGTATTGCTGGCAGATTTCGTCAGATATTTCAGCTTCGTTAAATTGTGAATGGTATGCTGTATATGCAAGTGCTATTCCCCATCTGCTTACATTCTCCACAAAACAGTTCTCAATAAGCACATCATCATATCTTGCTATTCCTGTTTCTGTTTCATTTTCCGGCATGAAAACTGTAAAGTAAATTCCGCCGTTGTTCATGTGTTTATCATAAACATTACCTTTTACATCGTGGATATAAAGGTCATCTAACACAATGTGGTCAATTGTTCCCTTGTTTTGAGCAACTACCGCCACACCTGTTCTGTTCATCTTGTTTCTGAGGCTATAGTCCTCATTGAGGAAAGAAACATCGTTTACGATTTCAAGACCGCTTATCTCTATGTACTCTACATCGTAAAGTAAAATTGTTGATGATACATATCCCTTGTAAACGTGCTGTGAATTATCAAGAGCTTTACCGTAATCCTGATACCATATTCCCTGTCCTTTGGCATCTATTACAGGCTTTGCAGCTTCCTCGTCACCGTATGTTCCAATGACAATTGGATTTTCAACTGAACCGCTTCCCTTAATGTGAAGATACTGGCTGTCAAAAACAGAACCTCTCTCAAGCAGCACCTTATCGCCCGGCTGCAATGTAATTTCGTTAATTTTCAACAAGCTGTAAAAAGGCGTATCCTCACTTGTTCCGTTGTTTGAATCTTTTCCTGTCAATGTGCTGACATAGTATGTAGTTCCTACATCGTTATTTCCTGTTTCACCCTCAACGGCTGATACAGTAAACATAGAAGAAAATGCTGTTAATACAAGTGTCAGACAACATATTATTGATATTATTTTCTTTGTCATGATTTCAGCACCCTCCTTTTATTCTACCACTTCATAGCCGAGTCTTATCTCTACCGCACTGGCAAATATAAGCCCCTCATTCTGTGACAAGGTTTCCGTTGCTACAAGCTTTACAAATCTTGTGTTTACAGTGTCAAACTCTGCATATTTTACTGAGCCGTCACCTGCCCATGTATTGCTTCTTGTTTCTACCTTTGTCCAGCTTCCTTCTTCTCCGGTATCACTTACGTATATCTCATACTCTGTGATTATTCCGTTTACTCCGCCGCTGGTTCTCGGTACATATTTAAGCATTGATACATCCTGCTTTTTGCCCATGTCGATAGCAATCCATCTTTCGTCCTCTTTACATCCGTTCCAGTGTGTATGCCACATTGTTGACAAATCGTTATCAAGAGCTAAGTTTCCGCCGCCCTCTGTATTGCTGTTTGGCTGGTAACTTCCAACTGTAGCTGACATACCTTCCGGTGAATACTCGGTGTATACCTTCTCGATACCAAGCTTATACTCCTTAACAGTATCGCCGTATTCTGCTTTTAATACCATGGTTCCTGCAAGTGCGCCCTCGGTAACTTCTGCACCGTCTTCGTCATATACCTTGACAGTTGTTCTTTCATCATATATAAGGTTTGAAAGGAAAGTTTCAACTGTTGTACCCTTTGGAATACCATTAATCCATGTGTCGGTAACTTCATATACATTTGAGAATACGCCCTCAACAACTGTATCAGCAACATTTGACTCGTATACACCGATGTCCGGTACAAGCTTTACTTCGTTTCCAAAGAAATCAAGGCCTGTGCTGCCCGGTACATAAATACCTGCATTGATTGCCGGTGAACCGTCCTGAAGCTTAAATCCATCAAATGCAGTTCTTTCGTGTACAACACCCGTTGTTGCAGTAGGTGCAGATTCTGCATTTACAAACATAGGATCACCTGTTACTGCATTATCATCAGCAGGTGTTTCATTGTAGTTGTAATAGAGGTTATGGTCATAAGTAACGGTACAGTTATTGCTCCAATCCTCTGTCTTTGTTGCACCTGCATTGTAGATAATATTATTTGTAAGAATTGCTACACCGCCTGAAGAACGCTCTCTTATAAACGGAACTCCCTCAGCCATGTAGAATACGTTATTATAGAAATCTGCTCTCGGGTTTCCGGGCAAATCCAATGCTCCGTCAAGATCCTTATAGCTGATATTATATCTGAATACTGAGTTCACTGCCTGTACACCGCAAATCATTACACAGCCGCCCTCATTGTTGTGGCTGTAGTTGTACTGGTAAATTGTTCCGTCGCCCCAGTCAGCGTCCCAAGCCTGTCCGTCTCCATTGATATGTGTATCAAAAGCTTCGTTATACTGGAAAACTGCGTCCTTGCATTTCCAAGGCCATATTGCTGCAGCAACTCTTCCAAATGACGTAGCATTATAAATCTCTTCGTTGATTTCTTTTGCAGCTCCGTCAGATACATTGTACTCAACAACAGGTCTGAAACAGTACATTGTTGTTATAGCGTCTCCGCCAACGTCCTTGATATAATTATTTTTGATAGTTACATTTGTTGCTCCGTAGGTCTGGCAAACATCATCAGGAATTTCTGCTGCATTAAACTTTGCATGATATGCAGTATATGCAAGTGCTATTCCCCATCTGCTTACATTCTCTAGAAAACAGTTTTCAATAAGCACATCATCATATTTGGCTATTCCTGTTTCAGCTTCATTTTCCGGCATAAAAACAGTAAAGTAAATTCCGCCGTTGTTCATGTGCTTGTCATAAACATTTCCTTTTACATCATGGACATAAAGGTCCTTTAGTACAATGTGGTCAATTGTTCCCTTATTTTGGGCTACCACTGCCACACCTGTTCTGTTCATTTTTTCTCTTAAACTGTAATCCTCATTTAAGAAACTTACATCATTAACAATTTCAAGATTGCTTACCTCTATGTACTCTACATCATACAAAAGCAATGTTGTAGATACATATCCTTTGTTAACGTGCTGTGAATTATCAAGAGTTACACCGTAGTCCTGATACCATATTCCTTGACCCTTCGCGTCAATTACAGGCTTTTCCTTGCCCTCATCTCCGTACACGTCAATAATTATGGGATTTTCAGCAGTACCGCTTCCCTTAATGTGAAGATACTGGCTGTCGAAAACAGAACCTCTCTCGAGCAGCACCTTGTCACCCGGCTGCAATGTGATATCATTGATTTTATTCAATGTCTCCCATGCAGTGCCTTCTGTTTTTCCGTCCGCATTGTTGTCACCGTTCAGTGAGCTGACATAGTATGTGGTTCCTGTTTCCGCAAGTGTTTCTGTTTCATTTGCAGATACATTTCCCATACCAAAGGTAAATAACCCGGACAGCATACTTACCGTCAGCAGCATTACCAACAACCGCTTCATTTTTCTTCCTCCTTTACAAGCTTCGTTCATTTTTCCTGCCTCCTTTTAATTTTAATTTATATTTTCAAGTGTGAAACTATAAATTTTTTCTAAATCGCAGTCAACCTCTAATTCCTGAGCTTTTTCTTCAACAATCTTATTATAATGTTCTTCTCTTAAAATCTTTTCAATATTGTTTTTTACGCTGTCAAAAGGTTTGTAATCATGTTCCACTTTATCGATACACTGAACCAAAAACAGATATCCGTTTTGGTCAATTACAGAGCTTTTTTCTCCCACATTAAGGCTGTATCCTATTTCCATAACATCGCCGATTGTTTTTGACATATAATCAGCCTCATCAGAAAGAATCTCTTCCTCACCGTAATATTCCGAAAGTTCGGGATAATCCGATATTTTGTCTCCTATATTATTATCGGAAGCCGCATATAAAGCTGTCATCTGAGAATAAATCTGATTTTTCTCCTCAACAGTCAGATATCCGTCATAAGGCACTCTTACGTACTGAATGGTAAAATCATCATACATTGTAAACATCGTATCTTTGTTTTCATCGTAATACGCTTTACATTCATCTTCTGTAACTTCCATACCGGGATTTGATAAATCCTCGCAGTACTGTTTTTGAAGACTATCCATTTCATATTCAAGAAATACGTTATATGTAAAAGATGAAAGACCGTAAACCGCTTCGCCTTTTTCTATTTTTTCCGCACGGATTTGGTTTTCTTCATTCATTCTCTTTTTTATATCATCATATGATACAGAATCAATATAACCATTTTCTTTTGCCAGTTCATACACAGCGTGAATCTGCTTTATTTCATCTATTGTTCTTTCTGCGAGAACTTTGTAAGGAAACTCCCCGTTTAATTCTGTCTGCCAAAAGCCGTTGTCAATATTAACCTGGTTTTTCCGGGAAAGTTCGTTTGCAACATCAAGCTTAATATCGTTCATTACGCCGAGGTACTCTTCCTGAGAAATTTTCTCTTCTCCTATTGATAGCTCAAAGGAGTTTCCGCATCCTGCAAGTGTAACGCAAAAAAGAGCTACAAACACAGCAAAAAAACAAACTCGACTAATCGTTTTTCTTTTTTTTATAAACATACTCTAACCTCTATTTCAAATTACGTATAATTACACAACCTACTGAATTAATACTATCACATTTCTTTTTTTTAAACAATACGGATTATTTACAAAATTAACTTCAATATTTTAACAATTCTTAACAAAACAAAAAAGAACAAAATACAAATTTTAGAACACTCATAAATCAATCAAACAAAAAAAGAGAAACGCTTATGTTTTACGCAAACACAAGTTTTCTCTTTTTTGTAATTACTATTCAATTTAATAATTTAAACATTAGTTCTTTTTTTCAGGTGAAGTTTTATTAAAACTCTGTCCACAGAATCGCCGAATACATCCTGCAAACAGCCGATTTTGTAGCACAAAAACAGATAAACAGCTCCACCCGTTATTCCGTAAATGGCAAGGGAAACCAAAAGCATTAAATATCCGTTTTCAGTTCCCGGAAGAATAAATCCAAGCACCCAAACTACAAATATCATTGCGGCAAGAGGAATAATCATTCTCAGTACAAGTCTGTATATTGATCTGTAACGGAATCTCATGGTAGTTTTCAAATTCTTAAGCATTACATAAAGGGATATTGAATAACCTATTATACTTGCAACGGAAGCACCGAGATACGGTTCCCAGCCTAACAAGCTGAAAAGATGCATAAACGGCAAATCCAAAACAGCGTTAATTATCAATCCCAGTACAGTAGTGGCACAAACCAGCTTTGCTCTGTTGATACTCTGCAAAGCCATACTTGCAACCATAGTAATACTGCTTATAACATTTATAACTACCTGCAAAGCCAATATAGACGCTCCGTAATTACTTTCACCATAAAAAGCATGATATACTTCCTTTGAAAGCATCATAATGCCAACGGCACAAGGCACGGTAACTATTATAACTGTATTTATCGCATGGTTAAATTTTTTATTAACCTCTTTTCTGCGTCTCTTAACATAACTGCTTACAATATAAGGTACAACACTTGAGGAAAGTCCTATAGCAAGAGAGTTTATTATCATGCAGATTTTAGGTGCCCAGGTAGCCTTTACGCTGGCAATAATCTGGCTTTCGGCACCTGGAAAATTAAGCTGTTCAAGACCTGTCATAACCAGCTTCATATCTGTGAGGTCATACAGATTATTGGCAATTGAAACTATTATAATAGGCACACAGCATTTTATAATCTTTTTTAAAATAACCTTTGTTTTTACGTTTCTCTTGTCCAGCGGACCGTCGGCAGTCGTAAAAACCTCTCGGTTTTTATTGATCTTCCTTGTTAAATACCAAAGTGCGGCAGCTCCGCCGAAAAACGCACCCGAAAGTGCAACAGCAACGCCAACATGAATATTCATGGAAAAAACGTTAATTACGAGGTAAGAGCCTACCAATACAACGAAAATTCTCACAAACTGTTCAATAACCTGGCTGTAAGATGAGATAGAAATAAACTCATGTCCCTGAAGGTATCCTCTCTTCATACTTAAAAAAGGAATTATTAAGAGACAAAAGGAAACTGCTCTTATGGCAAGTGCCATATCAGAACCGGAAACTCCGCCCGCTTCGTCAGTCATGAAAAATGTTCCTATTTGCTCTGCAAATACAAACATAATCAAAAATGCAGCCACGGAAAAAAGAAAAACTGCTTTTGTCGCCACACGATTGGTTTTTTCTTTGGCTCTGAACATTCTTAAAGAGTTGTACTCGCTGATGATGATACTTACAGCCACCGGTATTCCGGAAGTTGAAATACTCAAAAACAAGTTATAAACATTATACGCACAGGAGTAGATAACTCCGCCTTCCTCTCCGATTATTGCATAGAAAGGTATACTGTAAAGTGCACCCATTACCTTTGTAAGTATAATGGCGAAATACGCAATCATCGTACCTTGCACAAAGGTATCCTTTTTAATCTTTTTACTCATTGCATTCCCTTTCTTCCGAATTAATCATCAATATTGTTGAAAACAAATTACCTGTCACAAGCATTACTGCCAGCCTTTGCAGACATCTATCCACTGGTCAGAACCGGAAAATTTCTCTAATTCATCACAGGTAAGTTCTATTGCACTGTTGCTGCTTCCGCAAGCCGGAAATACTGTTTCAAATCTTTTTAATGAAACATCAAGGTATATTTCCACCCCGCTGTTTACCGCAAAAGGTGAAACCCCTCCGACTTTATGCCCTGTTCTCTCCTCGACTTCGTCAACTCCAAGCATTTTTGCTTTAGTATGAAATAAAGCCTTGTACTTGCTGTTGTCTATCTTCGCATCTCCTGCCGCAACAATTAAAATACACTTTCCTCCCACATCAAAAGAAAGAGTTTTTGCGATTCTTGCCGGTTCACAGCCTACGGCTGCCGCCGCCAGTTCCACGGTAGCACTGGAAACATCAAACTCTAAAATTCTCTTGTCAGCGTCGTACTTTTTCAAATATTCACGAACTTTCGCTATGGACACTATACCACATCCTTATTTTTTTAACCTTTGATAAAAAATTATACCATGTTCAAAGGAAATATTCAACCGATAGATATTTAATTAACTGAAGTCGTGCCGTAAATTTAGTATAAAACTTTTGGTGGATGGATTTGGGATTCCAAAGGGACCCATTGTCCCTTTGGCAGGTGGTTTGGAGAATATCGTCCTCCAAGTCTTAAAATACGTTAAAAAACGCAGGAGTTATCAAAAAAACAGTCAGGTGAACTGTTTTTGCCGTGACCCCACGTCAGGATTCCCCGCTAAATTTTTATTTTCTCTAAATTTACTTTTACCCCAACTATTGACAAACTTGCCAAAATCCAAAAGAAACGGCGGTGATTAAATCTCACCGCCGTCGAAATTATTTTAGTTTATACAGTTCATTAAAGTCTTGTAATAACTTCGTTTTTGAAGAAATCTTCTACAGTTTCCGGAGATACCGAGAAAATCTCATCGTCAATCTTAACGCTGACACCGTTTTGGCAGTTTCCAAGGCAGAATGCTCCTGCAAGCTCTACCTTATCGCCAAGGTCGTTGTCATTAATAAGACGTTTAAGACCTTCTACTACCGCTCTGGAACCCTTTACGTGACATGAACTGCCAATACAAGCCGTAATTTTCACGATGTTTTCCTCCGATTATTCGTAATCGCAAACATCAACCCAGCTGAGAAGGAATTCTCTTTCCTTTTCATTGCCCTTTACGGACTGAGAAGCTGCAACGATTGGAAGCCACTGCTGAACATACTGCTTTGCTGTATCGCTCTTCTTGCAGAAGAGGTCAAGATACATGTCACCCTCTGCAAATTTGCCCTCAAGGTAGAACAAAAGGTATGTTCTTGCTGCGTCTGCGGAAGCGTTACCCTGAGTAGCGTGTGACCAGTCAAGGATATACATTGTTCCGTCGTCTTTCACAATAATATTGCTTGGGTTGAAGTCGCCGTGACAAACCTTATTGTGCTTAGGCATGGACTCAAGACGTGTATGAAGCTCATATCTTGTTGTAGCATCAAAATCTGTCTCAGAAATCTTTCTCTGCATCTTATCCTTAAGCTTATTGAGCAAAGGACATCTCTTTGAATGCATTTCAAGCTGGAGATCTACGAACATATTCATATATTCTTCAAGCTTGTCTGGATTTTTCTCCATAAGTGTTGCAAGAGTTTTGCCCTCGATAAAATCAGAAGTGATTGCCCACTTGCCGTCGATTTTGCTTACTTCCTGAACCTTAGGAATATTAAGTCCTGTTTCTTCTACACGAGCCTGGTTAAGAGCCTCGTTGAGAATATTGGCTTTTGAAAAGTCCTCATCGAAAACTTTAATAGCCTTATCTCCATCTTTATAGACAGTTTTGTTAGTACGAACGCCAATAACTTTCTCGAATTCCATTATAAATCCTCCCTTAAATAAACTTTTTATCGGGCATAAGTCGATTAATTACTCACCGTAATAAGCCTTAAGGTACATCTCCTTGATTTCGCTCATGAGCGGATATCTTGGGTTAGCACCTGTGCACTGATCATCGAATGCCTGCTCAACCATCTCATCAAGAGTATCAAGGAAGTACTTCTCATCTACGCCATACTCCTTAATTGTCTTCTTAATGCCAACCTTCTCTTTAAGTTCATCGATTGCCTTGATAAGATTATCAAGCTTATCTTCGTTTGTCTTACCCTTAATTCCGAGGTAATCAGCAACCTCAGCATAACGAGCAAGAGTATGCGGATGATCGTACTGTGAGAATGTACCCATCTTTCTGGGAGTCTCGGCAGCATTGAATCTGAGAACGTGGTCGATCATCAATGCGTTAGCAACACCGTGTGGCAAGTGATGGAAAGCACCGAGCTTATGAGCCATAGAGTGGCAAACACCAAGGAATGCGTTAGCAAATGCCATACCTGCCATTGTAGCTGCATTAGCCATCTTTTCTCTTGCTTCAGGATCGTTAGGACCGTTGTCATAACATCTTGGGAGATAATCAAAGATCATCTTCATAGATCTGAGAGCAAGACCGTCTGTATAATCTGTAGCCATCATTGAAGCATATGCCTCAAGGTCATGTGTCAATGCGTCGATACCGGAAGCAGATGTAAGTCCCTTAGGAGCATTCATCATAACGTCGGCGTCAACAATAGCCATCTTTGGAAGCAGCTCATAGTCAGCAAGAGGATACTTAACGCCTGACTTCTCGTCTGTGATAACTGCGAAAGGTGTAACCTCAGAACCTGTACCTGCAGATGTTGGAACAGCGATAAAGTATGCCTTTTCACCCATCTTCGGGAATGTGTAAACTCTCTTACGGATATCCATGAATCTCATTGCCATATCCATAAAGTCTGCTTCCGGATGCTCATAGAGAACCCACATAATCTTACCAGCGTCCATTGCGGAACCGCCGCCCATTGCGATGATTACGTCAGGCTGGAATGCTGTCATAGCGGCAGCACCCTCTTTTGCACTTGCAAGTGATGGGTCTGGAGCTACGTTAAAGAATGTTGTATGTGTAATGCCCATTTCATCGAGCTTGTCTGTGATTGGTTTTGTGTAACCGTTGTTGTAAAGGAATGAGTCTGTAACGATAAATGCCTTCTTCTTGCCCATTACTGTCTTGAGCTCATCAAGTGCAACAGGGAGGCAGCCCTTCTTGATATAAACCTTCTCAGGTGCTCTGAACCAAAGCATATTTTCTCTCCTCTCGGCAACAGTCTTAATATTGATAAGATGCTTAACTCCAACGTTCTCTGAAACGGAGTTTCCGCCCCAAGAACCGCAGCCCAATGTAAGTGACGGAGCAAGCTTGAAGTTGTAAAGATCGCCGATACCACCCTGTGAAGAAGGTGTGTTTACAAGGATACGGCAGGTCTTCATTCTTGCAGCAAATTCCTCAATCTTAGCAACCTCTGTTACCTTGTTGAGATATACGGAAGAAGTATGACCGTAACCGCCGTCTGCAACAAGTCTTTCTGCCTTGTCAAGAGCCTCTTCAAAGTTAGCTGCCTTGTACATAGCAAGTACAGGAGAAAGCTTCTCGTGAGCAAACTCTTCGCTGAGCTCAACGCTTGTAACTTCACCGATAAGGATTTTTGTATCCTCAGGTACGTTAACATTAGCCAATGCTGCGATTGTGTGTGCCTTCTGACCAACAATCTTTGCATTAAGAGCACCGTTGATAATGATTGTCTTTCTTACTTTTTCTGTTTCATCAGGTGTAAGGAAGTAGCAGCCTCTCTTAGCAAACTCTCTCTTTACCTGATCATAAATGCTGTCCAAAACGATAACTGACTGCTCGGAAGCACAAATCATACCGTTATCAAATGTCTTTGAAAGAATGATTGAGTTAACAGCCTGAAGAATATCAGCTGTGTCGTCAATAATTGCAGGAGTATTACCTGCACCAACGCCCAATGCCGGCTTACCTGAAGAATAAGCAGCCTTAACCATTCCGGGACCGCCTGTTGCAAGGATAATGTCAGCCTCTTTCATTACCATGTTGGTAAGCTCAAGGGACGGAACATCAATCCAGCTGATGATACCCTCAGGAGCACCTGCAGCAACAGCAGCTTCCAAAACAACCTTAGCAGCCTCGATTGTGCATTTCTTTGCTCTTGGGTGCGGGCTGATGATAATACCGTTTCTTGTTTTAAGAGAAATAAGTGTTTTAAAAATTGCTGTAGAAGTTGGGTTTGTTGTGGGGATAACAGCAGCAATAACACCGATAGGCTCTGCAACCTTTCTGATGCCGAAAGCCTTATCTTCCTCTATAATGCCGCAAGTTTTTGTATTCTTGTATGCATTGTAGATATACTCAGCAGCATAGTTGTTTTTGATAACCTTATCTTCTACAATTCCCATGCCTGTTTCTGCAACAGCCATCTTTGCCAAAGGAATTCTCTGCTTATTTGCAGCAGTAGCAGCAGCCAAAAAGATCTTGTCTACCTGTTCCTGTGTATAGGTAGCAAACTTCTTCTGGGCTTCTCTAACTTTGGCAAAAGCCTCTTCAAGTGTTTCAATGCTGTCAACCGTAAGATACTGATTATTAGCCATCAAATCGCCTTCCTTTTTATTAGTCATATGATGTTACCCGATTATATTTACACGGGAGTAGTTTACGAGAAAATTTTACTTCATTAAATCTCTCTTTAACCTTGTTAATATTTTAACAAACTTATAAGTCTATTAAAAATGTAAAAAAAGAATACCGCCATGTAAATACAAACATAAAGCCTAATAACAGATAACGCCCATGCACTGAACGTTGTAATAATTTTACATTTTATTAAACTAAATGTCAATAGTTTTTATCTCTTTTATATTGATTTTACACAATTTTACCTTGCTTTTATTCAAAAGTTAGATTTTTACCACGGGTAATTTGCATATTTTATTATTCTCGCCGATTATGAAAAAAATCCGGCGTTTGCCGGATTTTTATTTGTAAGAATTCATTTGTCTATCAGAGAGGACGAACGTTTGCAGCTCTCAGTCTTCCCGGATTTTTTGTATCGGTTTCTGTTTCAAAAGTAACCTTCTGTCCCTCTTTAAGAGTTTTAAAGCCGTCAACTTCGATTGCAGAAAAATGTACAAATACATCATCGCCGCCGTCGTCGTTAGAAATAAAACCATAGCCTTTAGTTTCGTTGAACCACTTAACTGTACCGTTGTTCATAGGTAGATCCTCCAATATGTAATAAAAATGTAAATATACTCTACTTTCCCTTCTGAAAAAAACCGCATACTCTTGTAAATCATGTGCCGCAGAATGACTTACAAGAGTATGCGATATCAGTTAGCACTTTAGAATACAGGAAAATTATAGCACACATTACCAACTATTGCAAGTTTTTTTAAAAATTTTTTCACAAATATCTCATATTCTAAACACTTACTTATTTTCACATACAAATTATACGACAATTTTACAAAGTTTATCTAAATATCCCATTTAGGAACAAATTTTTTATCCGCTGAAGAAAGCTTCTGAGCAAAACCGTCTAAATCCAAACTATATAAAACATTTAAAACCTTGTCATATTCTCTGTGCGTAATCTTTCGGTTAAGCTTTTCAAACCTGTCCGCATTTGCAGTAGGAATATACTGGCTCATAAGACTTACCAAAACATCATCATTAAAAGTTTCTTTTATTATTTCAAGAACCTTTATACTGCTCTTGGTGTGATTAGGTAAAATCAAATGCCTTACAATTACTCCCTTTTCTATCATATTATCCTGTGAATAACATGGTTTTCCGCATTGGCGAACCATTTCCTTAATAGCATTTACAGTTGTTTCAACATAATTAGGGGCATTTGAGTATTTTACCCCCGGTTCATCAAAGCCGTACTTAAAGTCAGGAAGATAAACGGAAACAATTCCCTCAAGCCTTTTTAAAGTTTCTGCCTTTTCATATCCGCCGCAGTTATAGACAATCGGAATTGAGGGCATATAAATTTCAAAGCTTTTTATTATCTCGTCAAGAAAATGTGTGGCGGTTACAAGATTAATATTGTGAACGCCTTTTTCTTCAAGCTGGCGGTAAATTTCCGAAAGCTCCTTTGCCGTTACGAAATGACCCTGTCCCATGGAAGAAATCTCGTAATTTTGACAAAAAACGCATTTCATAGTACATCCGCTGAAAAAAACAGTACCGCTGCCGTTTTTACCGCTTATGCAGGGTTCTTCCCAATAATGCGGAGCCGCCAAAGCTATTTTCGGAACAGTTCCCATTTTGCAGAAACCCTTGCCGCTGTATTCGTCCCTTTCCGCATTACAATTTCTCGGACACAAATTACATATCATATTAATCACCAAACTGATTATACCATAAACAAACAGTTTATTAAACCAAAAACTCAAAATCCGCTATTGACAATCCGTAAAGACAGGTGTATTATAAAGTTAACATATGAACAATTATTCATATGTTCAAATATAAAACAGTTAGCTATCGGAGGGAATATAATGTCAAACCATGAAGAACATAAAGTAAAGGTAGAAGAAACCTTAAAAAATATGCCTGACACTGACACACTTTTTGACTTAGCCGATTTATTCAAAATATTCGGTGATACCACAAGAATCAGAATTATGTGCGTTTTGTTTCAAGGTGAACAATCAGTATGCTGTATTTCCGAAATTTTAGGCCTTGAGCAATCCACAATATCCCACCAGCTCAGAATACTCAGACACAACAAGCTTGTTAAAGTGAGAAAAGAAGGAAAACAAAGCTTCTACAGTTTAGCTGACGACCACATATATAAAATATTCAGTCTTGGTCTGGAACACATAAAGGAGTGATAATAATGAGCAGCCATAATCATAACCACAATGAACATTCTTGTTCCTGCAAAGCCTGCCAAACAGCACAAGGTTCTGTTTTTTCCAAAAGTAACGATACTTGCGGCTGTTCCCACGGACACGAACATTCTCACAGTCACCATGACTCAACAGAAAAAATGCAGTATGTTTTACTTGGTCTTTCTGTACTGTTTCTTTTATTTGGAATTATATCGTCAGTGACGGCATTTCCACTTTATATTGTCATTCCCCTATATGCCGCAAGCTCACTTTTTGCCGGAGGAAAAATTTTTCTTGAAGGTCTTAAATCAATAATAAAACTGAAAATTGACGAAACAACTCTGCTTACCATAGCTGTTATCGCCGCCTTTTGTATAGGAGAATATCCGGAAGCCGCCATTGTAACAATACTTTTTTCCATTGGTGAAATTTTGGAAGAAAAAGCTGTTGCACGTTCAAGAAACAGCATTGCGGAGCTTTCAAACATACGGCCTGATAAAGCGGTAATCTTTGATAACGGTAAAGAAATCACTGTAGACGCCGAAGATGTTAAAACAGGAACTGAGATAATCGTAAAGCCCCATAGCCGTATCCCACTTGACGGAATAATAACAGAAGGATTTACAACTCTTGACACTTCAGCAATTACCGGAGAAAGCCTGCCCATTAACGGAGAAGCAGGAACAGAAGTTCTCAGCGGAATGTTAAACGGTGACAGTCTTATCAAGGTAAAAACCACAAAAGAGCTTTCCGAAAGCACCGCTTCGAGAATTTTGAAGCTTGTTGAAGACGCGGAAAAATCCAAAAGCCACGAGGAAAAGTTTATTACAAGATTTGCCGCTGTCTACACCCCCATTGTTTTAGCGGTATCATTTTTAATCGCTGTAATTCCGATTATTTTCGGCGGTGAGCCTGCAACATGGATTTACCGCTCTCTCACCTGCCTTGTGGCTTCATGCCCCTGTGCAATTGTAATTTCCGTTCCCCTTGCTTTTTACGCCGGCATTGGCAGAGCCACAAAATACGGCGTTCTGATAAAAGGCGGAAAATATGTAGAAGCCATTGCAAAATCCGACAGCTTTGCCTTTGACAAAACGGGAACAATAACCACCGGAAAGCTTGTGGTTTCTCAAATTATCCCCCATTCCTCAAACATGACAGAAGATGAAATCCTGTCCTTATGTGCTGCCTGTGAAATAAATTCATCTCACCCTATAGCAAAAGCAATAATTTCTGCCGCGGAAAAAAAGAATATAGCTGTACCAAAGCTTGAAAATTACAAAGAAAAGCCGGCATACGGCGTATATGCCCAGCTTAACGGAAAAACATACGTCTGCGGAGGAAAACGAATACTCAAAGAAAATCAAACTCCAATAAGCGTTGACTCAAAAGTTTTTCTCCTTGAAAACGGAAATCTTATGGGAGAATTGATTTTAGCCGATGAAATAAGAACCGAGGCAAAAAATGTTGTAGACGAACTTAAAAACTGCGGAATCAAAACAGTTGCTATGCTTACGGGAGATTCCCATTCTTCAGCAAAAACTATTGCTGAAACTGTAGGGTTAAATCATCTGAAAAGCGATTTGCTTCCTGAGGAAAAGGTAGAGGAAATGCAAAAACTTAAAACAGACCACATTTGCTGTTATGTAGGCGACGGAATAAACGACGCACCTGTTATGGCTTCTTCCGACTGCTCTTTTGCAATGGGTCTGGGAAGCGAAGCCGCAATAGAAACCGCCGACGCCGTCCTTTCCGGAGGAAATCTGTCACCTCTGCCGAAAACGGTAAAGCTTTGCCGCAGGGTAATGAATACAGCCAAAGCCAACATTATTTTTGCAATAACTTTTAAAGTCATTGTTGTTGCCTTGGGAATTTTAGGTTTTGCACCGATTTGGCTGGCTGTTATGGCTGATACCGGAGTAAGCATACTTTGCATTTTTAACTCCATACGCCTTTTAAAGGGCAAGAAATAAAATCATGCAGGTTTTTTGCTACGTTTTTCTTTTGCCATTAAAAATTTTCTGCAAAAGAAATCCACAGGCAAACATAGTAACCCCCATAAAGTGCTGTACATGACGCAAACCTGACCGAAAAGATTAAAAGGCAGATTGGAATAGTTCCAAACTTCCAGCCCCAGCCATAGGTTTACGATACAGCCTGCCGCAAATTCAACGGCTGTAATAATAAAACTGCCTATCACGCATTTTTCGGGAATAGTCAAATCCTTGTTTTTCCCGGTATAAAGCTCAAAAAGAATCACAAAGCAAATACCGCTTACAAGAAACATGGACCAATGAGAATAGTGCCGCCAAAGAAGCTCTATTCCCACATAAACACTGCCCCCTGATGCCATAAGTAAAAATCTTTTCATCATCTTTTTTAAAAGAACCATAGAAATCACCCCGCCAAGTTATTATTACCAACGGTAGGGTGATTTATTATTTTGTATGATTTTTCTTTTTTTATTTTTATGAAATTTTTTATTGACTATTGACAACGCATAATTAATCGGCTATAATACAGCCATATTAGTTAGTTACTCAACTAACTAACTAACAAGGAGTGATGTGATTGAAGATAAATCAAAACACAGACAAACCCATATTCATACAAATTGCAGAACAATTGGAGGACTCAATATTTACGGGAGTTTTTCCCGAAGAAACAAAAATTCCCTCCACCAACGAAATCTCCGCTCTGCTGAACATAAATCCCCATACGGTTTTAAAGGGAATGAATATGCTGGTTGACGAGGAAATCATTTACAAAAAGAGGGGTCTTGGAATGTATGTGAAAGAGGGGGCGGTAAATAAAATCCGCCACAAAAGACAAGGTCAGTTTTATAAGCAGTATATTTCAGCTTTAATTGAGGAAGCCTGTAAACTGCAAATGACAAAGGAAGATGTAATAAATCTAATAGAGAGGGGTTTTAAAGATGAATACAATTCAAATTAAGAATATAACAAAAAAATACAAAGACGTTACCGCATTGGACAATGTTTCTTTTTCCTTTGAACAGGGAAAAATATACGGCCTGCTTGGTAGAAACGGTGCGGGAAAATCCACCTTGATAAACATAATCGCCAACAGAATTTTCCCCGACAGCGGAGAAGTTTTAATTGACGGCATTAATGCCAGAGAGAATATGGCTGTACATGAAAAAATCCACTGCATGAGCGAGCAGGATTTATACAACACAAGCCTTAAAGTTAAAGAGCATTTTAAGTGGATGAACCGTTTTTACGATTGCTTCGATATTGAAAAAGCTTACTCCATAGCAGAGAAATTTAATCTTAACACAAACAAAAAATTCAAACAGCTTTCAAAAGGATATCAGTCTATATTTAAACTTACCGTGGCAATAGCTTTAAATGTTCCCTATCTCATTTTTGACGAGCCTGTACTGGGACTTGACGCTAACCACAGGGAATTGTTCTACAACATTCTTTTAAACGACTATGAGGAAAATCCAAGGACAATAATCTTTGCCACCCATCTTATTGAAGAGGTTGCAAATATAATAGAAGATGTGGTTATAATTGACAGCGGTAAACTTTTGTTACAGGACAGCGTTGAAAATCTTTTAGAAAAAGGATATTGTGTTTCCGGAGTTTCCGCTGAAGTTGACAGGTTCTGTACAGGTAAAAATTTAATCGGTGAGGACGTATTGGGCGGAATGAAGCTTGCCTATATTTTAGGCGAAAGAGAAGAGCTTCCCCAAAACAGCAATCTTCAGATTACAAATATGAATTTACAAAAGCTCTTTGTAAAGCTTACAGAGAAAGGTGGTATATGATATGAAAAAACTACAAACCGCTATTAGATATGAATGTTTAACCTCGGTAAAATACATATGGACTTTTTACACTATCATGCTTTCCAGTGTAGCCGTTGTCTTTATAACCTTAAAACTGTGTTTAGGTAACAGTGATAATATAAATATGAGTGCACTGGAAAACAGCAGTATTATATACATAGGCATATTGGGAATTATGGGATTTAAAGAAGATTTTAAAATGCTGATTCAAAACGGATTTACACGAAAATATATTTTCATCTCCACAATAACTATGTTTATGTTTATGTCTGCAACATTGGCTTTGCTCGATACATTTGTAGGTTTAGCCATGCCGCTTATGATTCCGGATTACAGAACTCTTTTCGGATTAGTTTACAGTTATAAAAATCAGTATCTTATAAACTGGTTTCTTCTGTTTTTAACATACACCTTTGTATCAAGTGTAACCTACTTTTTGGTGGTGCTATTTAATAAAATAGGAAAAATATTCTTTATCTCTTTTATTATTGCTCTGGGAATGTTTCTTGGATTTATACTCCCGTTGCTTTTTGTTTATGTTATCCCGGAAAATGTAGTTCAAAACATTTTTACTTTTCTTTCAAGGATTGCAGGCTTCACCGCCAATGGCACAATAAACTATCTCTACCCAATAGCTTCATTGATAATAACATCAGGAATATTCGGAGGACTTACATATCTTATTTTAAGACGCACTGAGCTTAAAACTTAATGGAGGACTCTGTCCTCCAATCCTCCTGCCAAAGGGACAGTGGTCCCTTTGGAATCCCTTTATCTATTACAGAAAACTTACAGCAAAAAAACGACCGCATTCCTTTTTTGTAAACGGTCGTTTTTAGTATATGGAAATAAAAGTCAGTTCAAATTAATAGTTTGTAGCCTTGATTCTGAAATATGCCTTCGGGTGGAAGCATACAGGACATACCTCCGGAGCCTCTTCGCCAACATGGATATGACCGCAGTTGCCGCACTCCCAAATAACAATACTGCCCTTCTTGAATACTTCGCCCTTCTTTACGTTGCTGAGCAAAGCTCTGTAACGCTCTTCGTGCTCTTTCTCAATCTTAGCAACTCCCTCGAACTGCTCTGCAATCTCGATAAAGCCTTCTTCTCTTGCCTCTTTAGCGAATGTTGCGTACATGTCTGTCCACTCGTAGTTTTCGCCTGCTGCTGCGTCCTCAAGGTTTGCCTCTGTTGTGCCGATTCCATGGAGAAGCTTGAACCAAAGTTTTGCGTGCTCTTTCTCGTTATCTGCTGTTGCAAGGAAAAGCTCTGCAATCTGGTTGTAACCCTCTTTCTTAGCCTTAGAAGCATAGTATGTGTACTTGTTTCTTGCCTGTGACTCGCCTGCGAATGCAGCCATCAAGTTAGCCTCTGTTTTTGTTCCCTTTAAATTCATGAAAAAACGCCTCCTTAAAATAATAATTTTTATCGTTTTTAATGTTTTAATACACTCTTAAATCCTAACAAAAATGATTGTTTGTAAGAAAAAACGATAATCATTCTTGTTTCTGTTAATATAATACTATAAATCCTTTAAAATGTCAAGCAAATCTTTTTTTGAATAAAAACAATTTAACACGGCAAGGAAAGCATTTGAGGAAAGATAAACAGGCATACCCAATCTTTTTAAAAGCTTTCCCCTAAGCTTTGAGGAATTTTCTCTGCCGCTCAATCCAAGCTCATAAAAATCCGCCTTTGTTATTTCATCAAATTCATTATTCTCACTTTCACCGCAGATATTCACTCCGCTTTTTTGAAGTGCAGAAATTATCGTTTTTTCGTCCAGTCCCTCAACTCCCAAAAAACCCTCTTTAGAAGTTTCAGCCTTTCGTCTTTCCTTGCCCTTTATCTGTGGGATATAACAATGCTTTATTTTTTCAGAGGAAACAATGCCCTTTAAAAAATTTCTTATTACGAACCCGGCTGAATCGCTGTCTGTCATTATAATTATTCCTTTTGTTTCTGATAATTTTCTGATAAGACTCTGCTTTTCTTTGTCCTTAAAAACACGAAAACCACCTGTTTCTATTATGGGAGCGTCGATAAATCCACGCAAAAGGATTTTATCATACCTGCCCTCAACGATAACCGCTTCTTTAAGCTTTATCATGGCTTACCCTCCTACTCATACTTTTTTGAAGCAATCATAAGAAGCTTAACCACAAGCTTTTCAGTCAATATTCTTTCGTCAACAGAAACCGAACGCATAAGGGATATGGTTTTAACAATTTCCTCAAGGCTGTCACGCAAAGCCTCAGTTGACATGGAAGAGGTTTTCATCTGTGCCTTTCCCAAAACAAAAGCCCTGTTTTTGTAATTGAAAATCTCTGCGGCTGTATTTACATTCTCTCCGCTTTCGGCACAAACTCTCGCCCTGTAAAAATCCGTATAGGCTGTTGCTAAATTATTTACAACAGCCGACGGTTCAACTCTCTGATAAAAAAGACCGTTAAGAAGCTTCAACGCCTTGTCGCTGTTTCTCTGTAAAATACTGTCGGCAAGGTTGTATATATTGCTTTCAATGTTTGGAGTTACCAACAGTTCTATCATTTCTAAGGTAATTTCCCCGCCGTCTGCATAGGCAACAAGCTTTGAAAGCTCGTTATTAAGTCTGTTCAAATCCGTTCCGCATAAATCTACAATCTTCCCGGCCAAAGCCATGGAAAGATTGCACCCAAGCTTTCCTGCACGTGCCGCCAGTTGTTTTGACAGTGCCGCCGCAGAACGGTATTCAAATTCCGTTACCACCCCGTCGGCTGATTTTGAAATAAAATCATACACTTTTTTAAACTTCTGTGATTTTTTTAAATTTATATCTATTGATGACATTTCAAATAAGAGCACAGAAGTATCGGGAACTGCCTTTAATATTTGCATCATTTTTGATGAGCTGTCGGCTTTTAAGCTCTCAAAATCCATATTTTTAACAACTACCATGTTGAGGTCGCTTAAAAAAGGAACCATACATAAAGCAGAGTAAATATCGTCGGCAGAGGCTTCCCCGTCAAAGACATGAAGGTTAAATTCAGGCGGCTCTTTTCCCATTATCTTTTCCACTGCCATTGAGGAGTATTTTTTAACAAGGACTTTTTCATCGCCATACAAAAAATAAATCCTTTTGAAATTTCCGGAAGAAAGCTGCTTTTTTAATTCTGTTTCGTTGGCTATCAAAAAACCGCCTCCTTATGCTTAATTTTAAAGGCAGACAGCAAACAGCCGCCTGCCCTGTTTTTACTTATCATTTATAGAAAAGAGGAAGCTTTTCAAGGAATATAATATCATCTCTGTCAGCAGCGTCACCCTCTGCAAGAACAGCCGCTTTTCCCACAACGTTGGCACCTGCTTTTTCTGCAAGCTCTTCAAGTGCCTTTAAGCTTTCCCCCGTGGAAATAACGTCGTCGATAATCAGAACTCTTTTTCCTCTAAGCTTTTCCACACGGTCACCGCTGAGATAAAGTCTTTGAACCTGAGTTGTTGTTATAGACTTAACTTCCACGCCTATATAGTCAGTCATGTATGTTTTTACGCCTTTTCTTGCTACCACATAATCACGGCAGCCTATTCTTGCCATTTCATATACAAGGGGAATACCCTTAGCCTCGGCAGAAAGCAGAATATCATGCTCCGGACATTTTTCCAAAAGTTCCTTTGCAACCTTTTCGGTAAGCTCTACATCTCCGAACATAATAAAAGCCGCAACGTCTATATGGTCGCTTACTTCACACAGGGGCAGTTCTCTCTGACAGCCGGCAACGTTCAATGTATATGTGTTTTTCATAATTTATACTTCCTTTTCAAAAATTATTTTCTTATTAAGCCATGTTTACATTGAGCTTTTTGCCGCCGAGAATATGAAAATGGAGGTGGAAAACAGTTTGTCCGCCGTCCTCTTTGCAGTTGTTAACAATTCTGTAGCCGTTTGTAAGTCCAAGCTTT
>CALWIW010000017.1 GCA_944380855.1 uncultured Clostridia bacterium
GATACTGTCTGCCTTTTGTAAAGAGAGGCGGACAACTGGCAGCATTGAAAGGCCCTGCCCTCACCGAAGAACTGGAAAAGGGAAAAGCGGAAATTGAAAAGCACGGAGGAAAGGTTTCTGCCGTTTATGAATACGAACTGAAAGATGCAGGGGAAAGAACAATCGTTGAGGTTCAAAAAATAAAAAGCGTGCCTGTTGCAAAAAAAGGCTCAAACAAAAAGAAGAAAAAGAGATAATAAAAACCTTATGTCATTGATTTTCAGTGGCATAAGGTTTTTTGAGTTTATTCATTATAAAATAACAAAAAACAATTTTTTATTTATACAGAGAACGACAGAAAATTTATGCCCTATGGTTTATTATATACCTGTAACATTCCTGCGGAGGTGAAAGCGGTTGAACTTTATTTCAAAAGACGGCAATAAGGTAGTGGACATACCCATAAGGCAAATCCGCCCGAATCAAAGTCAGCCGCGAAAAACCTTTAAGGATGAGGATTTAAATTCCCTTGCTTCTTCCATCGAAGAAAACGGAATTTTACAGCCGCTGACGGTAAGAAGATTAAATCTTCAGGAATACGAGCTGGTGGCAGGAGAACGCAGGCTCAGGGCGGCGGTTATAGCAGGGCTTAAAAGAGTTCCCTGTATTGTAATTAAATGCACCGACAGAGAGTCGGCAATATTTGCTCTCCTTGAAAATCTTCAAAGGTCTGACCTTGGTATGTTTGAAGAAGCCAGAGGAATTTCACGGCTTATAAGAAAATATAACCTTACACAGGAGGAAGCGGCAATAAAGCTTGGAAAAAAGCAAAGCACCGTTGCAAACAAGTTAAGGCTTTTAAAGCTTTCTATGGAAGAGCAGGATATAATTAATCAAGCCGGACTTTCCGAACGCCATGCAAGGGCTTTTTTAAGAATATCAGACGAAAGCCTGCGAAAAGAAGCTCTAAGCAAGGTTATAAGCGACGGACTTAACATAAGTCAGACAGAAGAGCTTGTTGACAACATTGTAAGCGGAAGTTGTGTGGAGGTTGACGACAAGCAAAAGAAAAAACGAATAGTAATTAAAGATGTAAGAATATTTATTAATACCATAAACAAAGCGGTGGACACAATGAGACTTGCAGGTATAAATGCCGTAAGCAAGCGTGCCGAAAATGACGATTACATCGAGTACACGGTGAGAATACCGAAAAAGACATCAGCAAAAAAGGAAAAAGCAAACGGAAGTAAAACCGCTTAATTTGATTTAAAAAAGGGACAAGATTTAAAATCCCTGAATAATTATTTTGCGTGCGACTTATTTATATATATCTGATTGGGCAAATGCCCTGTCATAGCCACTCATACCCATTTCCTTATCTAACCCCTTGTTAAAGACCTGTGTTTTAAAACGCAGGTCTTTAACTTTTTTATTTTTAGCTCCGCCTTGGACAGGTTCATCTGTTAGAAAACTTCCGCCATGCGGCGGGGTGAGCTT
Source organism: uncultured Clostridia bacterium (assembly GCA_944380855.1). Classification (GTDB taxonomy): domain Bacteria; phylum Bacillota; class Clostridia; order Oscillospirales; family Acutalibacteraceae; genus Limousia. Next base: position 1,480 of record CALWIW010000017.1, read on the forward strand.
CCTTGTCCTGTCTGGATTTTATTATATTTTACCTGCAAAGGTTGGATATAAAATAGTACGTTCTGCACAGTTCGGGCGATTTTTTTATTTCCGCCTTGCAAAGGTTAAACTATAAAATAACTTTCATTTCAAGGCGGGCGAAACCTTATTTTTTATCTCCGCCATGTCTAATTTCCAGATGACAGTTAAGTTCTGCACATGGCGGGCGATTTTTTTATTTCCGCCTTGCAAAGGTTAAACTATAAATTAACTTTCATTTCAAGGCGGGCGAGACCTTTTCTGTAATTCTTGGAATGGTTCGCTCTCTATTAACTTTAATTTATTTTTATGTAACATTGTAGTGGTGTTGTTTTATCTAATATTTGTTTACTTATATGTTTCACGTGAAACATATATATAAAAGCTATTTGTAGTCTGAAATTAAAAGTTTCACGTGAAACAATTGTATAATCAATACCTAAATAGGAAAAAGCTATTTCAGTCAGAAAAGCTAAGTTAAAACCGCCGCAATAGCGATTGTTTTCTGGCAGATAAATCTTTCCAAGGCGGATAAAAAAATTAAATGTTGTATGGAAATACCGCATAATGTGTGGTATAATTACGAATAGAATATAGGAAGAATGGAATTTGAGGTGAGAATTTGGCAAAGGTTATTGCGGTGGCGAACCAAAAAGGCGGAGTGGGTAAAACCACAACAGCCGTTAATTTGGCGGCAGGACTTGGCTGTTTGTCAAGAAGGGTTTTGCTTGTGGACACTGACCCCCAGGGAAACTCCACAAGCGGAGTGGGTATAGACAAAAGGTCTGTAAAAATGTCAACCTACAATATTTTTGTAGACGGAGCTAAAGCCAACGACATTATAATGAACACGAAGTTTCAAAATCTTCATATAATGCCGTCAAGTATTGACCTTGCGGCGGCAGAGCTTGAAATGGCTGATATTCCTCACAGGGAACAAAGGCTGAAAGCTTCTTTTGCTCCAATAAAGGAAAACTACGACTACATTATTATTGATTGTCCGCCCTCTCTGGGACTTATAACAACAAATGCTTTGACTGCGGCAGATACAATTCTTGTTCCTATTCAGTGCGAATATTACGCACTTGAGGGATTGTCTCAGCTTATGAGTTCTGTCAGAAGAGTAAAAAGACAGTATAATACAAGCCTTGAAATTGAGGGAGTTCTGCTTACAATGTTTGACGGAAGACTGAATTTAACCCAGCAGGTTGTGGCAGAGGTTAAGAAGTTTTTCCCGGGAAAGGTTTTCTCTTCGGTAATTCCAAGAGGAGTAAGGCTTTCCGAAGCACCGGGATTTGGTTTGCCGGTAATGTATTATGATAAATCAAGCAGGGGTGCAATTTCCTATATGTCCCTTGCGGAAGAAATTATAAGAAAGGAACGCAGTTATGGCTAAAAAGCTGGGAGGTTTGGGAAAAGGACTGGACGCCATTTTTATGGAAAATGAAAGCGAGGATAAAAACAGCACGGTGACCCTGAAAATATCCGAAATAGAGCCAAACAGGGAACAGCCGAGAAAAGAATTTGAAGAAAGTGCTTTGGCAGAGCTTGCCCACAGCATATCTCAGCACGGAGTCTTACAGCCCCTTTTGGTTCGTCCTTTAATAGGCGGAGGCTATCAGATTGTGGCAGGTGAGAGAAGATACCGGGCCTGTAGAATGGCAGGTGTAACTGAAGTTCCTGTTGTAATAAGAGAATTAAGCGACAGCGAAACAATGGAGCTTGCTCTTATTGAAAATCTTCAAAGAGAAAACCTGACGCCTATTGAAGAAGCACAGGGATTTGAGGTTTTAATAGATACCTATGGATTGTCTCAGGAAGAAGTGTCACAGGCTGTTGGACGCTCACGTTCCGCCGTTGCAAACGCTTTAAGGCTTTTAAAGCTTCCTAAAGAGGTTTCGGACATGGTTGAAAGGGGAGAAATTTCCGCAGGCCACGGAAGAACGCTTCTTGCTCTTGAAAGCGAGGAAGAAATGATAAGCCTTGCAAAGGAGATTGCGGAAAAAGACCTTTCCGTAAGACAGACGGAAAAGATAGTCAAGGCAATAAATGCTGAAAAGGAAAACACGGAAAATGAGGACAAGCAGGAAAAAATATTTTTAAAGCCCTCATATTTCAGTGAAGTTGAACTTGCACTGACAGAATATTTGGGAAAAAAGGTAACTGTAACAGGTTCAAAAAACAGCGAAGGCGGAGTTTTGCAGATTGAGTTTTATTCTCAGGAAGAACTGAAAGAACTTGCAAATAAACTGCACTGATATTTTTATATCCGCCTTTTATAGATTAATCTGTAGGAAAACAATCGCTATTGCGGCGGTTTTAACTTAGTTTTCCTGACTAAAATAGCTTTTTATATATATGTTTCACGTGAAACATATTACGTTAAATAAAGCAATAAGACATTGTAGTTGTTTAAAGATTAATAAAGATAAATTTAACCGAGAGCGAACCATTTCAAGAATTACGGAAAAGGTTTCGCCCGACCTGAAATGGAAGTTAATTTTTATATCTTACCTTTGCAGGTCGGAAATAAAATAATCGCCCGCCATGTGCAGAACTTAACCGTCATCTGTAAGTTAGGCATGGCGGATATAAATAATAAGGTTTCGCCCGACGGAAAACGGGAGCTAATCTATAGCTTAACCTTTCCCCGTCGGAAATAAAAGAAAGGGAGAAAAACAGGTATGTTAGATATTAAATTTGTCAGAGAAAATCCGGAGATTGTTAAACAGAATATCAGAAATAAATTTCAGGATAATAAACTTCCCCTTGTTGACGAAGTTTTGCAGTGGGACGTTGAAAGCAGAAAGATAAAGCAGGAGGCTGACTCTTTAAGAGCCGACAGAAACAGACTTTCAAAGCAAATCGGTGCTTTGATGGGTCAGGGCAAAAAGGAAGAAGCAGAGGAAACAAAAAAGCTTGTTACCTCACAGTCACAAAGACTTGCAGAGCTTGAAAACCTTGAGGTTGAATATGCGGAAAAAATCAAAAAGAATATGATGACTATTCCTAATATAATCGACCCAAGCGTTCCTATAGGCAAGGACGACAGTGAAAATGTTGAGGTTCAGAAATACGGCGAGCCTTTTGTTCCTGATTTTGAAGTTCCTTATCATACTGAAATTATGGAAAAGTTCAACGGCATTGACCTTGACAGTGCAAGAAAGGTTGCCGGAAACGGATTTTATTATCTCATGGGAGATATTGCAAGACTTCATTCAGCGGTTATTTCCTATGCAAGAGATTTTATGATAAACCGCGGATTTACCTACTGCGTTCCTCCTTTTATGATTAGAAGCGAGGTTGTAACAGGCGTTATGAGCTTTGCGGAAATGGACGCTATGATGTATAAGATTGAGGGAGAGGACCTCTATCTTATTGGTACAAGCGAGCACTCAATGATTGGTAAATTCATTGATACAATAAATAATGAGGCTGACCTGCCTTATACCCTTACAAGCTATTCACCGTGCTTCAGAAAGGAAAAGGGAGCACACGGAATAGAGGAAAGAGGAGTGTACAGAATACACCAGTTTGAAAAGCAGGAAATGATAGTTGTCTGCAAGCCTGAGGACAGCATGATGTGGTTTGATAAGCTTTGGCAGAATACAGTTGATTTGTTCCGTTCAATGGATATTCCTGTAAGAACTTTGGAATGCTGTTCAGGAGATTTGGCAGACCTTAAAGTTAAATCAGTTGACGTTGAAGCATGGTCACCAAGACAGAAAAAGTACTTCGAGGTAGGAAGCTGCTCCAATTTGGGCGACGCTCAGGCAAGAAGACTCAAGATAAGAGTAAACGGAAAGGACGGCAAATACTTTGCTCATACCCTCAACAACACCGTTGTAGCACCTCCGAGAATGCTCATTGCTTTCCTTGAAAACAATCTGAATGCGGACGGCTCAGTAAGAATTCCCGAGGCTTTAAGACCATATATGGGCGGTGCCGAAGTTATAATGCCTAAATAAGCTTTTAGGAAAATGACTATATTATAACCTATTTAATTGTAAGAAGTTAACAAAAATTTATTTTTGCTGTTATTGTACTTTATTAGCAATTTTTCGTGTGTTATAATGAGATAAAGAATTAAAATATAATTCAATGGCAAGGAGTTGTTTATGATGTATAAGTTAGGTATTGACTTAGGCGGTACAAATATTGTTGCAGGCGTTGTTGACGGAGATTACAAAATTCTTGCAAAGGCAGAATGTAAGACTAATATTCCGCGTCCTGCCGAGTCTGTATGCGACAGCATGGCAGAGGTTGCAAAGCAGGCAGCTGAAAAGGCAGGCTTAAGCTGGGACGATATTTCCTCAGTTGGAATAGGTGTTCCCGGTGCTGTAAATCCTGTTACAGGAATGATTGCATATTCCGCAAACCTTAAATTTAAGGATTGGGAAATTGTTAAAATGATGGAAGAAAGACTTGGTAAAAAGGTTTCCATAGAAAACGACGCTAACGCCGCAGCATACGGCGAGTTCCTTGCAGGCTCTGCAAAGGGTGCAACAAACGCTATTGCTGTAACTCTCGGTACAGGCGTAGGCGGCGGAATTATAATCAACGGTAAAATCTACAGCGGTTCAAACTTTGCAGGTGCTGAGCTTGGACATATGGTTATAGTTAAAGACGGAAAGCAGTGCGGATGCGGAAGAAAAGGTTGCTGGGAAGCTTATGCTTCTGCTACAGGTCTTATTAACCTTACAAAGGAAGAGATAGCAAAGGAAGACCCTGCAACATCTGTTATGAAGCAGCTTGCAGATAAAGAAGGCGGAGTAAGCGGAAGAACAGCTTTTGATGCAATGCGTCTTGGTGACGAGGGCGGTAAAAAGGTTGTTAACGACTATATTGATTACCTTGCCTGCGGAGTTGCCAGCATGATACATATATTCCAGCCTGACGTGCTTTGCATCGGCGGCGGCGTAAGCAAAGAGGGAGATAATATTATTATTCCTTTGAGAGAAAAGGTTGCCGGTGAAATTTATAAGGGCGAAAGCAGCTGTATGCAGACAAATATCTGTGCTGCAACTTTGGGAAATGATGCAGGTATAATCGGTGCAGCATTCCTTGATAATCTTTATTAATAATTGATTATTGTAAAAAAGAATAAACGTAAAAAACGGTGCGGAAAAATTTCCGCACCGTTTTTGTGTTAGTGTAAGTTTTAAAAACAAAAAAGTTATCAACACTGAACCTGTTTGATGTTGATAACTTTTTTGTTGTGTAGCAAATGTTATGCAAAAATTTTGGGATTCCAAAGGGACGTGGTCCCTTTGGCCGGTGGTTTGGAGGACAGCGTCCTCCAAGAATATTTAAATGCAATAAAAATGTTTTACTGTAACTGTTCACAATAGTAACTTTACTGTAATAAATAATTAAATTAGTAAAATTCTTTAAAAGAAAATAATTGGTATGTTCATATTATGGTACTTTGGCATAAAAATGATTTATACAATATAGAAAAGCTCTGCCACAAATTTAATTGTGACAGAGCCATTGTTATTTCTAAGAAAAAGGTTTCGCCCGCCTTGAAATGCTGTTAATTTATAAATCTAACCTTTGCAAGGCGGATATAAAAACTATTTGAGCCAGAGGAGATCGGTATCAGTTGCTAAGTTGTCTATGCCGTAGGTGATAAGCACTTGATCGGCGTTTTCGGATTCTATAAGCTCGGAAACAGAGCCTTTGTAGTATCTCATGTCAACCATAACAATGTTTTTGTAGTTGTCAGCAAGGAAAGGCACAAGACAATGGGCAAAGCTGTCCTTAACAACAATCAATGTACCGTCAGGTGCATTTGTGTTTGTAATTCTTACAAAAGGCTGGTTGCCGTCAAGAAATACAGGGTACTTGTCTTCTTCGGTAAGATGTTCTTTATAAAAAAGGCTGTGGCTTTCTGTGGTTTTCTGACCCTCGGTTATTTCAACGGTGATATTTTCTTCTGTGTTGTCGGGATTTACCCAAAGCTGAATATCATCGGCAGGATTAAACCAATAGGCACTTCCCGAATAAGTGGTTCCGTAAAAGTCCTGGTAGGTTTCAACGGAGAACTGTTCCTCAGGAGTCGGAGTTATTGCCATGGAATTGCAAATAAGCTGATAGGCTCTGAATGCTCCAAGGCTTGTCCAGTGATGGTCAGTTTTATAGTAAAGCTGGTCCCCATTTTTGGTATATTCCTTAAATGGATTTAAAAGATTTACAAAATTAACATTGCTTTCTTTAAAGCTGTTTTCAAAGCTTTCAAAATATTTTTCATCTTCATAGGGCAGATGATTTAAAGGAAGCTTGTCGTTCATTATATAGCCTGTTGATGGTACTATAGTCATTGTAACGGGAACGTCAATTGATAAAGCAAAGTTTTTAATAATTTCCGTGTTTTCATCAAGTCGGTTGTCAATAGGATTTAAAGGCTCGTTAATAATATAGCCGTCACCGGAAAGGTATTTTCCCGAAACGCCGTTAAGTCCCTGGGCAAGATTTGCGTAGGCGTTAAGTCCCACAAAAAACTGTCTGCCTGTCATATGGTCGGAAAGATACTTTTCAAAATCCTTGCCGAATTCTCCGCTTAAAAATGTTTCCACGGAAAGCTTGGGAAAGCTTGCAAGATATCTTTTTTCGGAGGGGCTGTAGGCTTTCTTTGGAAGAAGCAAAAATGCGAATCCCATTGAAAAAATAAACAGCAGAAAAACTATCATAGGTGCGTATTTTTTTATTTTTTTCATAGCCTTGTCCTCCTTTTAAAATCTGAAATATAAGAACGGATTGTAGCTTTGATTTACAAGGGAAGCGGTGCATACAAACAAAGCCACAGCACAGAGAGCCGTTTCCGCAAGCCACATAAAACGCTTTTCCTTAAGCTTTTCGTAGAGATTCGAGAAAAGGGGAGTGCTTGCAACAGCCGCCGCAATAAGCAATGGCAGATAAGCCAGTGTGTAATAAAGAGCGGTGCTTCCGATAATTCCGTTTGAAAATGTAAACATATTTCCAAGATATGCCATAAGTGCGTTCATATCCTCGAAATAGAACAGCACCCATCCGAGAATTATTATAAAGAGGGAATAAATATGGGAAACCCAGTTTGGAAGCTTTGCAAGTAATTTTCCTAAAAAGAATTTTTCAATTATAAGAATAATTCCGAAATACAATCCCCAAAGGATAAAGTTCATGGCGGCACCGTGCCAAAGTCCCGTTAAAAACCACACTATAAAAAGGTTTAAAATTTGACGGGGGATTCCTTTTCTGTTTCCGCCAAGGGGAATATAAACGTACTCTCTAAACCATGTTCCCAGGGAGATATGCCATCTTCTCCAAAACTCGGTTATTGTTTTTGAAATGTAGGGGTAATTAAAGTTTTTGAGAAATTCAAAGCCAAGCATATTACCAAGACCGCAGGCCATGTCGCTGTAGCCGCTGAAGTCGAAATAAATCTGGAAAGAATAGGCGATAATACCTACCCAGCTTCCCAAAATACCGTTGGCTTCTCCCGACTCACGGATACTGTCCCAAAGCAGACCCATTTGGTTTGCAATCAAAACCTTTTTGGCAAGTCCCACAAGGAAAACCTTTACGCCGTGGGTGAACTGCTCCATTGTTTCACGGCGGTGGTCAAGCTGGTAAGCAACGTCCTTGTACCGAACTATAGGACCCGCAATAAGCTGTGGGAACAAGGCAACATATGTTCCGAAAGAAATAATGTTTTTCTGTACAGGAGAGTCGCCTCTGTATACGTCGATTGAATAGGACATAGTCTGGAATGTATAGAAGCTTATTCCTATGGGCAGAGGGATACTGAGGCTTGGTATGTTCAAAAACGGAAGCACGTTAAGGGTGTCCGCTATAAAGCCTGCGTATTTGAAAAATCCCAAAAGGGAAAGATTTATAACCGCAGATGAAACAACAAGTCCCTTGGCAAGCTTTTTGTTGGAACGGTATTTGTCTATAAAATATCCGTGAACATAATCCACAATGGTGGAAAAAATCATCAGAAGAACAAAAATCGGCTCGCCCCAACCGTAGAAAATAAGGTTTACAACAAACAAAAATAAGTTTCTGAACTTCCTGGGCGTTACATAATATACGAGCAAAACGAAAGGAAGATACAAAAACAAGAACAAAAGACTGGAAAAAACCAAAATATAACCTCCTTGCAATAATTTCAACTTATTATAAAACGGTTTTATTTCCGTATGCACATAAAAAATTTAATGGTGCAGTTATAATTATATATATTTATTTGTTTTAGTCAATCAAAAACCCAAGGTTTAATTGTAAAATTTTTTACATATATCCTTGGGCTTTTTGTTGGGTTTATTTCAATAAATGTTTTTTAAATAACCGGTAATTTTTAAAAAATTACCAGCCGCTTATATGGGACTTTTCCATTGCAGAAATTATTTTTTGATTTACCCCATTATATTCCGTGTTTAATTCCTCTAAAAGCTTTTTGGTTTCTTCTCTTTTTGTAACTCCATCGGCAGGGCAAAGGCTTTTTGATACGGGAAGCATAAGCCTTGAGGCAGTGTTTCTCACAATTCGCTCGGTACAGAAAATCATGGGTCTTATGAGATACAGCTCTCTTCGTGAAAGATAGCTTTTGGGACTGAAGCAGTCAATAGTTCCGCCGTTTAAAAGGTTCATAAGAAAGGTTTCCGCCGCGTCGTCCTGATGATGACCCAAGGCTATTTTATTACAGCCCATTTCCTTTGCGGTTCTGTGGAGAACACCTCTTCTCATTTTAGCACAAAGGGAACAGGGATTTTTTTCTTTTCTTGTTTCAAAAATAATGTGATAAAGCTCGGTAGGCTCTATTCTGTATTCCACATCTAAATTTCGGCACAGTTCCTTTATGCCCTCGTAATTGCCGGGCTTATTGTAAAACATTGGGTCGGCGGTTATGGCTTTAACGGTAAATTTTTTGGGATAAAATTTTGACAAAAGAGCAAGTCCCTGCAAAAGTACAAGGCTGTCCTTTCCTCCGGAAACGCCTACCGCCACAACGTCGTTTTCCTCTATCATATTGTATTTGTCAACTGCGGCACGCATAAGACTGAGTATTTGTTTCATAAGCTCTCCTTAAAGATTTTTTTATATTTTAACATAGTATTATTCTAAAATAAATATTTTAAGAATAAAAAATCACCGCCTGTTTTGGGCAGTGATTTTATCATTTATTAATGTAAACGGAGTATAGCAAAAGTTGTGCAAAAATTTTGGGATTCCAAAGGGACGACTGTCCCTTTGGCTGGTGGTTTGGAGGACAGCGTCCTCCAAGGGTTTTAAAATATGAAAAAGAACCGGTAAATTTTAACGCTGAGAACCCACAAAGAACAGAGCGACAGTTCCTGCTCCCGAATGTGTTCCGATAGACGTTCCGATAAAGTTAATATAAAAATTCTTAAATCCTAATTTATCCTTTATCTGTTTTTTTACATACTCGGCGTCTTCAATGCAGTCACCGTGAGAGATAAAAACATAACCGCTTTTTTCCGAGGTAACTTTTTCTTCCATCATTTTAACAAGGCTGTCTAAAGACTGCTTTCTTCCTCTTACCTTAGAAACAGGAATAAGATGTCCCTCGTTGTCAACGTGCAAAACAGGCTTTATGCCCAAAGCACTTCCCAGTATTGCGGAGGTTGCGGAAATTCTTCCGCCTCTCTTTAAATGGAAAAGGTCGTTTACGGTAAACCAATGGCAGATGTTAAGCTTGTTATCCTCAACCCACTTTGCGTTTTCCTCAATAGAAAGACCCTCTTTTCTTTTTTCACAGGCAAGAATAACCAAAAGTCCCTGACCCATTGAGGCACAAAGGGAGTCTACAGTCAAAAATTTTCTTTCGGGATATTTTTCCATAAGCTCAGAAGCTGCCATATTGGCGTTTAAATATGTGCAGCTCAAACCTGAGGAAAAGGCTATATATAAAACGTCCTTTCCATCTTTGAGATACTGTTCTGCTTTTTCAACAAAGTCGGCAGGGTTCGGTGCGGCGGTTTTTGCCTCTTTTCCTTCTCTCTGATATTTGTAAAAATCACTGATTTTCATTTCTCTTTCGTCGGGATAACCCATATACTGTTTGCCGTCAACATAAAAAGGCATGGGAAGAATTTCTATATCCCATTTTTTAATCATCTCCGGGGAAAGGTCACAGTTGCTGTCTGTAAGAATAACATAGCTCATTATATTTTCTCCTTTTTGTATTATCTGAAATAAACTCACACATTCACTAAAAACCAATAGGGTTAATGGTGTTTCTTATGTAATTTTAACCTATATTGCCGCAAGTATATTTCTAATAAAGAAATTACGTTATTTTTTACTCTGTTAACACATATATATGAAAGAGTTTCGGACAATATGGGGGAAATTTTATGAAAAAAAAGCTGTTCCTTAAAAATGCCCTTGTGCTTACGGCAATTACTCTTGTAACAAGGTCTTTGGGAATTTTTTTCAGAATTTATATATCGGGAAAAATAGGTGCCGAGGGCATAGGCCTTATGGGTCTTGCAATGACTGTTTATGCCTTCAGTGCCACCTTTGCCACCTCGGGTATCTCTCTTACGGTTACAAGGCTTGTCACCGATACCCTGGCAAGAAACAATAAATCGGGGGCTTTGTTTGCGGTAAAACGATGTGTGGCTTTTTCCGTTATAATGTCAACGGCAGTAGGCATTTGTCTTTTTTTCTTTGCAGAGGATATAGGTATATATTTTTTAAACGACGGCAGAAGTGTTTTGTCCCTTAAAGTATTGTCCGCAAGCCTGCCCTTTATGGCGGCTTCCTCCTGTCTGAGAGGTTATTTTTTTGCAAGGCGGCAGGGGATAAAGACAGCCCTGGAACAGCTTTTGGAGCAGGTCTGCGAAATAGGCGTTTTTATGACTGTAAGTCTTAGGTTTCTTCCCATGGGGCTGGAATACGCCTGCTGCGGAGTAGTTTTGGGAACAACTCTTGCAGAATTTTTCTCTTTTTTATTTTCTCTTGCTTTATACATACATGATGTCAAACGCCTTGGGGAAAAAAGCGAAAGAATACCCGGTTTTTTGAGAAAATCCCTTGCTATCGGAACTCCTGTTACACTTTCTTCCTGTCTGCGTTCGGGTCTTTCCATGGGCGAAAATGTTTTGATACCCTATGGTCTGAAAAAATACGGAGCGGACAGCAAGACAGCTTTGGGAGAATACGGAAAAATCACGGGAATGGCTATGCCGGTTCTTATTTTTCCAAACGTTTTTCTTTACAGCTTTGCCATGCTTATGATACCGGAAATGAGCGAAGCCAAAATATCGGGAAACAATAAATCAATCAGCAGAATGGCACAGCGTGTTATGAAGTTTTCTCTTTTGTTTTCCATATGCACAGCCACATTGTTTTTGTTTTTCGGCGACGATATTGCGTCTCTTATTTACGGTGACAAAAACATAGGAATTTTTATAAAAATCCTTGCCCCGTTAATTCCTCTTTTGTACCTTGACCAGGTGGTGGACGGAATGTTAAAGGGTCTTAACGAACAGCTTCATTATCTCATGTATAATATTATCGACTCGGTGACAAGAGTTATTCTCACCTTTACATTGCTCCCGTTTATGGGAACAAAAGGAGTTATTGTGGTTTATTACGTAAGTGCGATACTCAATTCGGGACTAAGCACCTTAAGGCTTATAAAGGTTGCAAATATTGATATGAAAATATTTCAGTGGATAATATTGCCTTTAATTTTCGGAGTTGTTTCCGGCAGTGTGTCAGTCCTGCTTTTGCCGTCTTACAGCGAAAACGACTTTTTTCTGACAGCTACCAAGTGCGTATTGTTTATATGTGTTTACGTATTTTTGATTTTTCTAAAGGATTTTTTAAAAAAGCTTTTTTCTGAAAAAACAAAAGAAAAAGGAGCGTATCAAAGGTAAAAAATTTTCCTTTAATACGCCCCGAAATGTTTAATATCAGCTTTCTCTTACAGTTTCCTTATTTTTGTAATTTATATTGGGTACACCGGCTGTTAAATCGTGGGTCACTGTAAGTTCATAATCATGTATTTCCGGAGCAGAGATCTGCTCGTCATCAGTGCTGTCCGTCAAATACACATCTAAAGAAAATTTAATAATATTTCCGTCAACAGAAATACCGTCCTCGTGGCGGTATATTGCTTTTGAATCTGACGCAAGGGTAACCTTACCGTTACCGTATTTGCTGACGGTAAAAATCGTTGAGGAATTTCCGTCACTTGTGTCCTGTGCAACCGCCGCCAAAAGCAGATAAGAGCTTTCGTCTGTATTTTCGGCATAGTCCAAAATCCTGTATTGCGGATTTTTCTCGGAAAACGTGTCAAAAAATTCCTTTACAATATCCTCACTGTTTTCGGTTTCCTGAGTGTTTTCCGTGCTGTCTGACGTTGCGGTATCTGTTTTTCCGGTGCTGTCGGTAACATTGGGTTTTGTAGTTTCATTGCCGCAGCTGCAAAATATTAGTACCAAGGTGATTAACACGAAAACCAATAATTTCTTATTCTTCATAATAAGCTCCTGCAAATTCATAATATCAAACCATATATTATAACACTTATATATTAAGTTAAATTAACTCACAGAAACTACCTTAAAATGTACAGAATCCTTTATTGGTGCAGACGAGGAATTCAAATTCTTATACTCATAAAAAATATTCTCAGGGTTGCTATCCATATAAACTTCGTACTTAAGTCTACCTGTTGTCACAGCAGCAGGGATATAAGCGTTTACACGTTGAAAAGTTCCTGGGGCTACAACATATGAACATCCAGAAGAAGTACCTTGTACCCAAGTTCTCGAAACAGATAGTTCAACTCCAAGCTCTCTACCTACTGTAGCAATGACAACACTAGCTTCAGTAGAAAAATTAGCGTGTCCAGCAATAGAAGCGGTAGTTGAGCCACTATTTGAAAAAGTATATTCAATAGTCAAAGGTTGAGTGCCTTGAGAATTATCGCCAGAAGCAAATCCAACATATGTATGATCATAATCTATGCTCATATGATTGGGTTCGTATCCTATACATTTTCTTATAAAAATCCCATTTGGTTGAATTTGTTCTGTTTCTGTTGCTGAAACTGTTACACATATCATTGAAAAAATAACTAATGTTAAAAAAATAGAAATTGATTTTTGAAATTTATTATTCATAACATTTTACCTTTTAATAAAATTATTAATATTAATTAAGTTAAAATTAAATAATTTTATTAAATCTCCTTTCAATAATTTTGTAAATTACAAAATAATAATACAAAGTTTACAATAAAATAATTGTATTTATAGAAATTAAATTTACATATTGAACATGTGTATCACATTCTTTCATGAATTCTATATGATAATTCTAACATAATATATTAATAATGTCAATGTTTTTTATTATATTTATATTAAAATTTAAAAACAAAAAACCGAAAGAATTTTGTTCTTTCGGTTTAAATTCACATATTTATTATATAAATAAAATAAAGATTTCTGGTGCTGGTGACCGGACTTGAACCGGTACGGATTATTAGTCCGAGGGATTTTAAGTCCCTTGTGTCTGCCTATTCCACCACACCAGCAGATCATAAAATCAAAATGGTGACCCGGACGAGAATCGAACTCGTGTTACCGCCGTGAAAGGGCGGTGTCTTGACCGCTTGACCACCGGGCCGTATTGGTAGCGGAAATAGGACTTGAACCTACGACACTTCGGGTATGAACCGAATGCTCTAGCCAACTGAGCTATTCCGCCATTTGTCATCCGCTGCACTTGACAACGTCAACAATTCGAATTATACACTATCAAAAATGTTTTGTCAATAGTTTTTTTAATTTTTTTATTTTTAATCAGACAGATAGATTATCTTTTATTTAGGGCGACTCTTTTTGATTTGACGGAAATACATCTATTTATAATTTAACTTACGTATTTAGTATGGTAAAACTTTATTATTAATTCTTAAAATACACACCCTTTTAAGATGGGCTTTTTGTATCCCAAAAAAACCAAATTTGCATATCATGTATTGAGCCATAGTTTGCAAAGGAGGGCGTCTATGACGGTTGAACAGATAGACAGCACAAAAGTGCTGATTTCATTATGTAATGAGGATTTAACCGAGTATTCCCTGCGGTTCGATACAATGAGCTTTAATGACCCACATTCAAGAAGAATTTTGAACAAGCTTTTGACAATTGCCTGCGGAAAAACAGGAATAAAACAGGAAAAGGACAAATCCATGCTTGTGGAAGCAATGCCCCACAGCAACGGCTGTCTTATTCTTTTGACCATGAATCACAGAAAGAAAAAAAGAACGGTCTACCGAATTAAAAAAAATACCTCGGGCTGGTGCTGCCGCTTCCAAAATGCCGATGATTTTTTATGCTGTCTGGAAAAGCTGAGGGAAAAAAACGAAACTTTGTACCGTGTTTCCGCTTATTTTTTCCGTGAAAGCTATTATTTGTTTACAGAGCAGTCTAAGCTTTCCGACAGAGTAACAGAGGTTTTGTCAGAGTTCGGAAGACTGTGCAAAAGGGAAATTATCTTTTCAAAAAGACTTGAAGAGGGCGGAAAAATACTTTTTTCAAAATCAAGATTTACAGGAGCTTTTTAAAAACAATAACTGTTATTAATTTATTTTAAAGTCCTGTTGACAACAGCAATCCACGGTAGTATAATTTAATAAAAGGCAAAGGCTCGATGGTTTTTCGGAGAGCTTGTGCAAGGTTAAAATAATAAATCTGCTGACAATAAGGGTTTGCCCGAGTTAAAAGCCGAGGATTTGCAAGGGACGCAGCTTCTGTATTCCCTATATTTTCATATTTGCATTTTGGCTCCCGTATACCCTTTCGGTATACGGGATTTTTGTTTGTTATTGTTTTGCGGACAGGAAAAGCGGTGATTAAAATAGACAGATTGGCTCAGATAGGAATAATAATTCAGGACATCACGGCGGCGGACAAGGTAAACGAGATACTTCACGATTATTCCGCATATATAGTGGGAAGAATGGGACTTCCCTATAAAAAATATTCGGTTATGGTAATAAGTATAATTATCGACGCTCCCGTGGAAATAATAAGTGCGTTGACAGGCAAGCTGGGAATGATAAAAAACGTTACGGCAAAGTCCGTTATGTCAAAGCCTGAGATATCAACACTGTCGGAGGAAAAATGAAAGATATTGAACTTATAAATAAATTAAAATCAGTAATATCACAGTTTGACAGGGGAGAAACGCCCCAAAAACAGGACATTGTTCTGCTTCTTGAAAATTACAAAAATCCTGAAATTTTTGAGTTTGCCAAAGAGCTTGGCAGAAAGAAAGCCCTTGAAAATTATGGCAACAATGTTTTTATAAGAGGTTTAATAGAGGTTTCAAGCTTTTGTACAAGAAACTGCTTTTACTGCGGTTTAAGGTGCGGCAATAAGGAAGCACAAAGATACAGACTTAGCTTTGAGGAAATAATGAGCTGCTGTGAAAGCGGTTATAAAGCAGGCTTTCGCACCTTTGTGATGCAGGGGGGAGAAGACCCGTTTTTTGACGATGATTTTGTCTGCCGTACTGTCGCCGCCATAAAACAAAAATATCCCGACTGTGCCGTCACTCTTTCTCTTGGGGAAAGAAGCTATATTTCCTATAAAAGGCTGAAAGAGGCCGGGGCGGACAGATACCTTTTACGCCACGAAACAGCCACAAAGGAGCATTACGAAAAGCTTCACCCGAAAAATTCCTTATTTGAAAACAGAATGGAATGTCTTTACAATTTAAAGGAATTGGGTTATCAGACAGGTGCAGGATTTATGGTGGGCTCACCTTGGCAGACCATGGAAAATATTGCAAACGATATTATATTTTTAAAGGAATTTAAGCCTCACATGGTGGGCATAGGTCCTTTTTTGCCCCACAGCCAAACGCCATTTAAGGATTTTCCAAAGGGAAGTGCCGAGCTTACCCTCTTTGTTTTAAGCATTGTAAGGATAATGCTCCCAAAGGTTTTGCTTCCTGCCACCACTGCCCTGGGAACAAGGGAAGAGGGAGGCAGAGAGCGTGGAATTCTGCACGGTGCAAATGTTATTATGCCGAACCTTTCACCTGTTGAGGTGAGGAAAAAATATATGCTCTATGACAACAAGCTGTCAAGCGGAGCGGAAGCTTCCGAGGGATTGGAAATTCTGAGAAAATCTCTCGATAAAATAGGCTATAAAATCCCTGTGTCGAGGGGAGATTGTTTGGAAATAAACTGAACATTATATATAATAGAAAAGCAAAGGAGAAAAGAATTATGTACGACGTAAAATCACCAAAGGCTGAAGAATTTATCAGCCACGAGGAAATACTTGACACCCTTAAATATGCCGAGGAAAACAAGCACAACGGAGAGCTTATTGACCAAATTTTGGCGAAAGCCGCTTTAAAAAAAGGCCTTTCCCACAGAGAAGCCGCCGTTTTGCTTGAATGTGACATACCCGAGAAGAACGAGCTTATTTTTGCATTGGCAAAGGAAATAAAGCAGGAGTTCTACGGCAACAGAATTGTTATGTTCGCACCGCTGTACCTTTCAAACTACTGTGTAAACGGCTGTCTTTACTGCCCTTATCATTATAAGAACAAGCATATCGCAAGAAAGAAGCTTACACAGGAAGAAATCGTAAAAGAGGTTGTGGCTTTGCAGGACATGGGACACAAAAGACTTGCCCTTGAAGCAGGCGAAGACCCTGTAAACAATCCACTTGAATACATTCTTGACTGTATTAAGACTATTTACAGCATTAAGCATAAAAACGGTGCTATAAGACGTGTAAACGTAAACATTGCCGCAACAACTGTTGAAAATTACAGAAAGCTTAAAGAGGCAGGCATCGGCACATACATTCTTTTCCAGGAAACATATCATAAGGAAAATTACGAAATGCTCCACCCAACAGGTCCAAAGCATAACTATGCTTATCATACAGAGGCTATGGATAGAGCCATGGACGGCGGTATCGACGACGTGGGTCTGGGCGTTCTTTTCGGACTTAACCTTTACAGATACGACTTTGTGGGACTTTTGATGCACGCTGAGCATCTTGAAGCCGCAAAAGGCGTAGGCCCTCACACTATAAGCGTTCCCCGTGTATGTAAGGCTGATGATATTGACCCCGACGCTTTTGATAACGGTATAGACGATGATACATTCGCAAAGATTGTGGCTTGTATCAGAATTTCCGTTCCATATACAGGAATGATTATTTCCACAAGAGAAAGCCCGAAATGCAGAGAGAGAGTTTTGGAGCTTGGTATTTCACAGATAAGCGGCGGTTCAAGAACAAGCGTTGGCGGCTATGCCGAGGAAGAGCCGGAGGAGGAAAACTCCGCTCAGTTTGACGTTTCCGACAGAAGAACCCTTGACCAGGTTGTAAACTGGCTTATGAAGCTGGGACATATTCCAAGCTTCTGTACAGCCTGCTACAGAGAGGGCAGAACAGGCGACAGATTTATGAGCCTTGTAAAAAGCGGTCAGATTGCAAACTGCTGTCAGCCAAACGCCTTAATGACATTAAAGGAATACCTTGAGGATTACGCTTCCGAGGAAACAAAGAAAAACGGCGAAGTTCTTATTGCCAAGGAGATAAACAACATTCCAAAGGAAAAGGTAAGAGAGCTTGTAAAGCAGCACCTTACGGAAATTGAACAGGGTCAAAGAGATTTCCGCCTGTAATTTATATCCGACCTGCAAAGGTCGGATATAAATTACCTTTCGTTTCAGGTCGGGCGAGACTTTTATATCCGCCTTGCAGAACTTTAGATTGAAAATAAACGTCATTACAAGGCGGACGAGACTTTTATATCCGCCTTGCAGGACTTTAGATTGGAAATAAACGTCATTACAAGGCGGGCGAGTCTTTTATTTCCGCCTTGCAGGACTTCAGTTTGGAAATAAACATCGTTTCAAGGCGGGCGAAACCTTATGTTGAACGACTTGGAGTGGCTCGCCCTTATTTAGGTTTTATTTTAAATAATTTATCATTAAGTCCGATGAAGTTAAGTAAAAAAATAATACAACCTTATGTATTTTGTAAAAATAAATTAAAGTTTATCGAAAGCGAACCATTCCAAAGACTAAGGAAAAGGTCTCGCCCGACCTGTGCTGATGTTAGTTTTTATTGCAATCCCTTGCAGGTCGGATGTAAAAAATAGGTTTCGCCCGACGGAAAACGGGAGTTGATTTAAAGATGTTCCTTTCTCCGTCGGACAAAAAAGAAATAGAGGTGAATTGAAAAAATGGGATTAAATAATACACCTAATGCCGATAGAATTCATATTGGTATATTCGGCAGAAGAAATGCAGGAAAATCAAGCGTAATAAATGCGGTAACAGGGCAAAGCCTTGCCATTGTTTCCGATGTTTTGGGAACTACCACTGACCCGGTTTATAAGGCTATGGAAATACTGCCCCTGGGTCCCGTTGTACTTATAGACACACCGGGACTTGACGACGTGGGGGAACTGGGACAGCTTAGAGTTCAAAAGACTTTTCAGGTGCTGAATAAGACTGATATTGCTTTGCTTGTTTTAGATGTAAACAGCGGATTTTCCCAAGAGGAAGAAAAGCTTTTGGAGCTTGTAAAAGCAAAAAAAATCCCCTTCGTGGCGGTGCTGAATAAAACAGACCTTGCAGAAGAGGGAAAAATCAAGAGCTTTGAAAAGCTCTTGAAAGAAAAATATACAATTGAAAATGTAGTGTCGGTAAGTGCCGAGAAAAAAGAGGGAATTTTTGAGCTTAAAGAAAAGATAGCTTCCCTAAATACTGAAAAAGAAAAATCCCCTATAATTTCGGATATTGTAGGCGAAGGAGAGCTTGCCGTCCTTGTTGTTCCCATAGACGAGTCAGCACCAAAGGGCAGACTTATTCTGCCCCAGCAGCAGACCATAAGGGACTTGCTTGACCATAACGCTATGTCAGCCGTTACTCAGGTGACTACATTGACAAAAACACTGGAAAGCCTTAAAGAACCGCCAAAGGTTGTTGTTACAGACAGCCAGGCATTTAAAGAGGTGGCAAAAATTGTCCCCGGGAATGTTCCTCTTACTTCATTTTCAATACTTTTTGCACGTCATAAGGGAGAGCTTTCCACCCTTGTAAACGGAGTAAAAGCCATGGAAAATCTGAAAGACGGGGATACCGTGCTTATTTCAGAGGGCTGTACCCACCATAGACAGTGCAACGATATAGGAAGCGTTAAAATCCCAAATGCGGTAAGAAAATATACGGGCAAAAGCTTGAATTTTGAGTTTACTTCCGGGGGAGAGTTTCCTCTTGATTTAAGCAAATACAGCCTTGTTATCCACTGCGGAGGCTGTATGCTCAATGAAAGAGAAATGAAGTACAGGATTGCCTGTGCCAATGACGCAGGCGTGCCCATTGTAAATTACGGAGTTTTGCTGGCTCAGGTAAACGGAATACTTGAAAGAAGCCTTGAGCCTTTTGGAAAAACTATAGGTTAATCGGAGCTTGAGCCCTGTTCAAAAGGTCCGCATAAAAAAACTCTTGAACGCTCTATTGAGTCCTTGGAGTTTTTGAAGTCGCCGCCTGCGTTGCGGTAGTCAAACATACTGCAAAAATGGGTTACGTCCCCTTTAAGCTCACGAAGATACTTTAAGGTGATTTCCCTTGCGGAGTCGGCAAATTCAATAAATTCCTTTTTCTTTAATATTGTATCGGCTGTTTTTATAAGAAGAGAAAAATCCTCAAGGCAGAAAAAGGGCTGGGAAAGAAAAAGCTTTTTGAATGATTCGTCCTTGTGGAAAAGCTTTACCGTGGTTTCCATTGCTCTTTTAACGTCCTCGTCCACATTTTCACAGATAAAACATGATTTGGCAAGGGTTTCTCCGTGAAGAGCCTGAGATTTAATGGCTTTTGGATTTTGAGAATCGGAAAAGCAGTTGTCAATTATGTACTGTAAATGACTTTCAAGGATAAGAGCGTTGGAAAGTCTGCTTCCGATTTGGGACATAAGGCTGAAATGCTCCTTGCAAAAGCCCACCTTGTTTGTGGCAATTCTTACGGTAGGCTCCATTTTGGCGTCTCCTGTAATATATTGGGCGTAGCTTGTTTCAAGCTTTTTTCTGAGATTGCAAAAAGGACAGCCATTTTTCTCAGTAAAAACATCGGATACTGGTATGGTGCAAATTGTTTGTTTCATTTTTTTCACCTGCTTTATACTTAGGTTATATTGCAAATGTTGGGGGAAAATTTCGGGATTCCAAAGGGGCCCTGTCCCTTTGGCTGGTGGTTTGGAGGACAGCGTCCTCCAAGGTCTTAAAATACTGCAAAAAACGCAGGAGTGAGCAAAAAACAGTCCGGTGAACTGTTTTTTGCCGTGAACCCACGTTAGTGTTCGCGATAATTCTATAATTTTTCTTAATTAACTTTTTACCCAACTATTGACAAAGAACCTATATTTAATATGTAATAAAAAGGCACATGACAAGTTCATGTGCCGATTTTAATTATAAAATATTACTTAATAATTTCTTTTTTCATGAAATTGCCCGGATTGGTCTGTATATCTCCCTTAGCACGGAATCTCTTTCTGTACTGTTCAGGCTGAAGACCGGTGTTTTTCTTGAAACACTGAGAGAAATAGGACGGTGAGGAAAATCCTGTAAAACCGGCAATCTGAGCAATGGAGTAATTGCTGGAAACCAAAAGGTTTTTGCACTCGTCAATTCTCTTGCTGATGAGATAATTAATAGGCGAAATTTTGTAATCCTCGGAAAAAGCATGGGAAAGGTAATATTTATTAACCTTTGCAACCTCTGCCAGCTCGTCAAGAGTGATAGACTCACGGAAATTCTCGTCAATATATCTTTTTGCTGTACGGCAGGCACGGTTAACGCTTTTTGAGTTATCCAAAGTCAGGCTGTAGTTTGCCTTTCTTATTATATTGATAATAAGAAGCTCAAGCAAATCCTGGCAAACAGTGGTCTTGTAAGGTGTGTCCTTGTCCATTTCCGCGTGCAGGATTTTCAGATATGTTTCTATTGTTTCCCTGTCTTTCTTATAATGTATATGAGTATAGTCGTCGTTAGAATTTGGATTGTCAAAGCAGAATGCAATTCCGTCAACACCTACAAAAATATACTCAAAATCATCACCGGAAAGGGTTTTTTCCGTATGTGAAACACCGGGATTTATAATAACAAGATCGCTTTCTTCAACGGTAAATTCGCTGTCCTCTACTTTCACAACACCTTTTCCGCTGAGTACATAGAAAAACTCTGCAAAATAGTGTGAATGAAGTGTGCTGTGCCAGTCGTTTCCGAATTTTGATTTTCCTACATAGAGCAATCTTGCGTCTAAATGTTCAGTAGTAGTGTGGTCAATAGTGTAAAGTTCGTTGCTCAATAAGATAACCTCCTTTAAAATTTAACTAAATAAAGACAAAAAATAAATAAGCCTACTCATCATCACGATAATTCTATCATATTATACATATCTTTGCAAGTAGGAATTATGTGTAAAAAAACAAAACTTTATGTGAACAAAATAACAAGGCACTTGTGCCATGTTCACAATAAAAGCCTTTATTTTTGAACAAAAAAAGAACTTTTGGACTTGTGGTTATAAAAAAAGGCTAATAAATCAAAAATTATTATAAAAATTAACGAAAAAAGCAATTTAACGATACTAAAATGCAAGAAGGTTATTGAAATTATTTTCTTATGAGGTATACTAAGTGTGTAAAGGATAGGCGGCTTACGAGCCTGTCTTTTGTCATTGCAGACAGCCCTTTCGAATAGGGCAATTTCTATTTTTTTATTTTCAGAAAGGATGAAATCAGTCATGAAAAAAGTATTGGCAATGATTCTGTCAGTTCTCATGGTTGCTTCTCTCGCAGCTGGCTGCGGCGGAAACGACGCTACTGACGAACCAACAACAGATCCTGATGCTACCACAGACGGCGGCGAAACAAAGGTAGAAGGTACTATCGTTGTAAAGGCTCTTGAATCAGCATACGGTGCAGACATGTGGAAAGAGATTAAGGAAGCTTTCGAGAAGGCTTATCCTGGCACAACAGTAGATCTCGAGTGCAGCGTTACAATCGAAACAACACTCCAGAACGAATTACAGGCAGGTACATATCCTGACGTTGTTCACCTTCCAACAAGCCGTGACCCGAAAATCCCTGAGAACATGATCAGCAGCAAGCAGCTCCGTGACCTTACACCTGTTCTCGATTTGACAAACCCTGGCGAAGACAAGAAAGTCGGCGAAAAGATTATCCCAGGCTTTACAGATACAAATGCTACAAACCCATACGGCGACGGTAAATCATACCTCATGCCAATGTTCTACAGCCCATGCGGACTCTTCTACAGTGCAAACCTTATGGAAGAAAAGGGCTGGGAAGTTCCTAAGACTTGGGACGAAATGTGGGAGCTCGGCGACAAGGCTAAGGCTGAAGGCATCTACCTCTTCACATACCCAACAACAGGTTACTTTGACGCTTTCATGTTCGCACTTCTTTCTTCAACAGATCTCGGAATCGATCTCTACAATGATGTAACTTCCTTCAAAGAGGGTGCATGGGATTCTGAAGAGGCAAGACAGGTTCTCGAAATCGTTGCAAAGCTCGCTTCTTACACAGAGCCAACAACAACAGAGAACGCTAACAACATCGACTTCTCTAAGAACCAGCAGCTCGTTATCGACGGAAAAGCTATCTTCTGCCCGAACGGAACATGGCTCCCAGGCGAAATGGCAGACTCTACTCCAGAAGGTTTTGTATGGGGTATGACAGCTATTCCTGCAGTTTCTGACAGCCAGCAGCCAACTTCCTTCACATTCCTTGAGCAGATTTGGAGCCCGGCAGGTGCACCAAACCCAGCAGGTGCAGATGCTTTCATCGCATTTATGTATTCTGACACAGCAGCAGACATCTTTGCAAAATACGGTGCTATCCAGCCTATCCCAGGTGTTTCTGACAAGCTCGAAGGCGACAGCAAGACATTCTACAGCATCTATGACAACGGTGCAACAGCAGTTATGGGTGGATTCGTTGCTACAACAACAACTGACGTAAGCACATCTGTTGAGTACTTTGATCCGGTTAACCTCCTCGTTGCAGGTGAACTCACAGTTGATCAGTGGCTCGAGGGAATCAAGGCTGCTAACACAGCTCTTGGTGCAGGCGTAGAGGCATAATAAGTATAATCGTACTTGCAAAAGAACAAAAGAACAAATAATAACAGAATAGATTTAAAAATGGTATATAAGCTTACCATACTACTTTGATCTATTAGGCGGTGGGCAGTTTGTCTGCCCACCGTTTTTTTATCAAAATAAACCGATAGGAGAAATGCAGCATGAAAAAAGGTGGCGGTAGAGGCCTGTTCGTCGGACTGTGCGTTATCCCGACGGCTATATTGTTTACATTATTCATGGTTGTACCTACATTGGAGGTTTTCTATTATTCCTTCTTCGGTGGATTTAATAAATTTAATATTGTAAATAAGGAATTTGTAGGATTTCAAAACTATATAGACTTGTTTACGAAGCCATCAATCGCACCGAAATTTATAGGCACATTCCAGAACACAATTCTTCTTATAGTACTTGTTACAATAGTTACATTTGGTTTTGCACTTGTATATGCAGGTATTTTAAGCAGAGAAAAAATTAAAGGTCAAAATTTCTTCAGAATTATATTTTACATCCCGAATATACTTTCTGTAGTTGTTATTTCATCAATATTCTTTAACGTAATATACGATGCAGACATCGGTATTCTTACAAGCTTTACAAATTTGTTAGGACTTACAGTTAAGTGGAAGTCCGGCAATGAGATTGTTATTTTCAGCCTTGCAATAGCAATGGTATGGCAGGCAATCGGTTACTACATGGTTATGTATATGTCAAGTATGGCTGCCATTTCTGAAAGTATATATGAAAGTGCCAATTTGGAAGGAGCTGGCCGTATAAGAGTATTCTTCCAGATTACAATTCCGCTTGTATGGACAAATATCCGTACAACACTTACTTTCTTTATCATTTCAACAATTAACCTCAGCTATTTGTTTGTACGTGCCATGTACGGTACAAGAGCTCCTCAAAGCACATGGGTTCTTCTTTACTATATGTACGAGCAGACAACAGACTATGGTCTTGCAATGGCAATAGGTGTTATCACGTTCTTGTTCTCATTCCTCCTTGCAGGTCTTGTAAATGCAGTTACAAAGCGTGAAGTTCTTGAAGTCTGATGAAAGGAGCGGAATAAATTATTATGAAAAATACAATTCTTAAAGAGCGTATAGTAAAAGCTATAATTTATCTTGCTCTGATTATATTTGCACTTGTAATTATTGTACCTGTTCTTTGGGTATTTTTGGCAGCATTCAGACCAAACTCAGATTTCCGCGGCGACACAGCTATGTCAAGCCCATGGTCACTGCCAAGCGAGTTCAGATTTGAAAACTTTGTTGACGCATGGACAAAGGCAAAGATGGGAGATTACTTCTTAAACTCTGTAATAGTAACAGCTGTTGCTTTGGGACTTCTCCTTGTTCTTGCAATTCCTGCATCTTATGTTTTGGCAAGATTTAAGTTCCCAGGAAGAAAGATTTTGAATACTGCTCTTATGGGCGGATTGTTCGTAAACGTTTCTTACATAGTTGTTCCGATTATGCTTCTCCTTTTGGGATTTGACAGAGCAATCGGCACCACATTCTTTATGAATAACAGATTTATCCTCTCTGTTGTATTGGCTTCAACGGCACTGCCCTTTACCATTTACCTGCTGGAAAGCTATTTTGTTACCATTCCGGCAGCTTTTGAAGAGGCAGCATATGTTGACGGTGCAGGATATTTCAAAACAATGTTCAGCATTATGATTCCAATGGCAAAGCCAAGTGTTATTACAGTTATTCTGTTCAACTTCCTTGCTTTTTGGAATGAATATATCGTTTCAATTACATTGCTCCAGGGCGACAAGGTTACATTGCCGGTTGGTATTATGAACCTTTCCCAGGCTTCACAGTCAAAGGCAGAATACGGACGTATGTATGCCGGTCTGGTGCTCGTAATGCTCCCGGTTCTCATTCTCTATATGTTTGTTCAGAAGAAACTTACACAGGGTATGACCGCCGGCGGTGTTAAGGGTTAATAATAAACTGCAAAGGAGGTATAGGTTATATTTTGCAGTTTATGCAGAATATAACATTGATTATGGAATCTAAGAAAATTATCAGCACAATAATCGGTATTGTTGCATTTATTGTTGGCATGGTTTTAATTTTCGTAGGACGTAATGTAGCAGATATAGGACACCTTGTAATGCAGTTTGTAGGTCTGTTTATATTGCTTGGTCTTCTCTTTGCATATAACAAGAGATGGACAAAATACGATGTTAAACCTGTAAAAAAAGATAAAAAGAAATAAAACAAATATGACAGTATAACTGTGCATATTTGCAAAGTTGTATGTCCGCCACTGCGTAGCAGCGACGGGCATACAGTTGTACTTAAATAATACCTGCTAATTTTGCAGACAATATTTTTTTTATTTGTTGAAAGGAATTTAAACTTATGAAAGAGCCAACAAGAGAATTCGGTCGTGTTACCATTCCTACTGACGTTGACGTAGTTCCCGAAACTTTGGAACTTCTTAAAAAATGGGGAGCAGACGCTATCCGTGACTGCGACGGAACTGATTATCCCGAAGAGCTTAAATCAGTTGACGCAAAAGTTTACTCAACGTATTATACAACAAGAAAAGACAACGCATGGGCAAAAGCAAACCCTGATGAAATACAGCAGATGTATATTATGACAGCTCCGAAAACAGCTGTTGAAGGACCTTTGTCCATAGAGCTTATGAAAAATCTTTATCCTGATATGCTCGCTGTAAACACACGTGACGATATCACACGCTGGTGGGAAGTTATTGACCGTACAACAGGTGAGGTAGTTCCTGTTGATGAGTGGAAATATGACGAAGCTACAGGCTGTGTTGTTATCGACAAGGCTGTACCTTTCCATGATTACACAGTAAGCTTTTTGGCATATATCATGTGGGATCCGGTTCATATGTACAACGCAGTTGTAAATGACTGGAAGGGCGTTGAGCATCAGATTACCTTTGACGTTCGCCAGCCGAAGACACGTGAGTTTACAATGAAGCGTCTGCGTAAGTTTATCGAAGAGCATCCTTATGTTGATGTTATCAGATATACAACCTTCTTCCATCAGTTTACACTTATTTTTGACGAGCTTGCACGTGAAAAATATGTTGACTGGTACGGCTATTCCGCAAGCGTAAGCCCATATATTCTTGAGCAGTTTGAAAAAGAAGTTGGCTATAAGTTCAGACCTGAGTATATTATTGACCAGGGATACATGAACAACCCATACAGAATCCCTACAAAGGAATTTAAGGATTTCCAGGCGTTCCAGCGTAGAGAAGTAGCAAAGCTTGCAAAGGAAATGGTTGATATAACCCACGAGTGCGGCAAGGAAGCTATGATGTTCCTGGGCGACCACTGGATAGGCACAGAGCCTTTCATGGACGAGTTCAAGACAATCGGTCTTGACGCAGTTGTAGGCAGCGTTGGTAACGGTGCAACACTTCGTCTTATCAGCGATATTCCGGGCGTTAAGTACACAGAGGGAAGATTCCTCCCATACTTCTTCCCGGATACATTCCACGAGGGCGGCGACCCTGTAAAGGAAGCAAAATACAACTGGGTAACTGCAAGACGTGCAATTCTCAGAAAGCCTATCGACCGTATCGGCTACGGCGGATATTTGAAGCTTGCAGTTGAATTCCCTGAGTTTATAGAATATGTTCAGAGCGTTTGCAACGAGTTCAGAGAGCTTTATGAAAACGCAAAGGGAACTACACCTTACTGTGTAAAGACAGTTGCAGTTCTCAACTGCTGGGGCAAGATGAGAGCATGGGGCAACCACATGGTTCACCACGGTCTTTATCAGAAGCAGAACTACTCATATTTCGGCGTAATAGAGGCACTCAGCGGTGCTCCTTATGACGTTAAGTTTATAAGCTTTGACGATATTAAGGAAAATCCGGCAATCCTTGACGATATTGACG
Source organism: uncultured Clostridia bacterium (assembly GCA_944380855.1). Taxonomy (GTDB): domain Bacteria; phylum Bacillota; class Clostridia; order Oscillospirales; family Acutalibacteraceae; genus Limousia. The sequence goes on from CALWIW010000017.1 coordinate 28,571, forward strand.
TTATCATCAATGACGGCGACGCATATACAGCTCACAGCGGCGGTGCTTTCTGGGCAGACGAGGAAATCGTTACAGCTATCAAGAAGTTCGTATACAACGGCGGCGGATTTATCGGCGTAGGCGAGCCTTCAGCATATCAGTATCAGGGCAAGTACTTCCAGCTTTCCGGCGTTCTCGGCGTTGAGGAAGAAATCGGATACACACTTAATGTTGATAAGTACAACTGGGACGAGCATAAGCACTTTATTACAGAAGATGTTAAGGGTGAGATCGACTTCGGTGAAGGCAAAAAGAACATCTATGCACTTCCCGGCACAACTATTATCTGCCAGAGAGAAAAAGAGGTTCAGATGGCAGTTAACGAGTTCGGAAAGGGCCGTGCCGTATATATCAGCGGTCTTCCGTATACATTTGAAAATGCAAGACTTCTCCACCGTGCTGTTATGTGGTCTACACACAGCGAGGCTGACCTCAACAAGTGGTACAGCACAAACTACAACGTTGACGTTCACGCTTATGTTGCAAACAACAAATACTGCGTTGTTAACAACACATACGAGCCGCAGAGCACAACTGTTTACAGAGGAGACGGTTCAAGCTTTGACCTTGATATGGCAGCTAATGAGATAATCTGGTACGAAATCGACTGATTTTAACAGGTTAAAAAAGATTTTCGGGTGCAGCCCGCTTTTGGGCTGCACTTTGAATAAAGACTGACAGTTAATCTAACTTTTAAGGAGGAATTCTCGTTGAAAAAGGCATTAGTTATTATGGCAGCAGGTATGGGCAGCAGATACGGCGGCTTGAAGCAGATTGATTCAGTTGGTCCTAACGGCGAAATCATCATTGATTATTCTATTTATGATGCTAAACTTGCAGGATTCAGCAAGGTTTACTTTATTATTAAGAGAGAGAATTACGATATTTTCCGTGAAGTAATCGGTGACAGAATTGCTTCTCAAATTGAAACAGAATATATTTTCCAAGAGCTTACAAACATTCCCGAGGGATATAAGGTTCCTGAAGAGCGTGTAAAGCCTTGGGGTACAGCACACGCTATTATGAGCTGTCTCGGCAAGGTTAAAGAGCCTTTCCTTGTAATCAATGCTGACGACTTCTACGGCAGAGACGCTTTTGTAAAGGTTTCCGAGTGGATTGATAAGGCTGATTTGGACGCCGAGCCAATGCAGTACTGCATGGCAGGTTATATCCTCAAGAATACTCTTACAGAGTACGGCCATGTAGCAAGAGGCGTTTGCACAATGGACGAGAACAACTATCTCACAAGCATTGTAGAAAGAACAAAGATTATGCGTAGAGACGGTCAGGTTCAGTTTACAGAGGACGAAGAAAACTGGGAAGATTTGGACGAGAATTCAATCGTTTCCATGAACTGCTGGTGTCTTACACCTAAATTTATTGACGAAACAGAAAAGCGTTTCAAAGAATTTTTGGACGAAAACCTTGAGAAAAATCCTCTTAAGTCAGAGTACCTGCTTCCTACAGTTATCAGAGAATTGATTGACGAGGGCAAGGCAACTGTTGAGGTTTTGAAAACAGACGCTACATGGTTTGGCGTAACATACAAGGACGACAAGCCATATGTTGTTAAGTCAATAAAGGATAAAGTAGACAGCGGAGAGTATCCGTCAAAATTGTGGGAGTGATATTTAGTGGCAGAGAAAAATTATAACTTTGACCTTATCGTAAGCCAGTTCTTAGGCGAAGGGGACAAAATGGTAAGCGTTGGTCCTTTCGGCGAGGGTCATATTAATGATACATATGCTGCTGTTATAGAAAATAACGGCGAAAAAAGACGTATAATTGTTCAGAGAATTAACCACGGTATTTTTAAAGACCCGGCTGCTCTTATGGACAACATTTACGGAGTTACAACTTTCCTTAAAAAGATTATAGAAGCAAACGGCGGAGACGTTCTCAGAGAAACTCTCACCGTTATTCCAGCAAAGGACGGAAAGCTCTATTTTGTTGACGAGGAAGGCAACTACTGGAGATCCTATATCTTTATTGAGGGTGCTACAACTTATCAGAGTATTCAGACTCAGGAAGATTTCTACAACTGCGGAGCTGCATTCGGCAACTTCCAAAGACTTTTGGCAGATTATCCTGCTGATCAGCTTTCAGAGTCCATTCCTGATTTCCATAATACAGAAAAGCGTTTTGAAACCTTTGTTGAGGCAGTAAAGAACGATATTTGCGGACGTGCAAAAGACGTTCAGGCAGAAATAGACTTTGCTATGGCAAGAAAAGAAGCAGCCTGCGAGATCGTTAATATGCTCAAAGAGGGTAAAATTCCTCTCAGAGTTACTCACAACGATACAAAGCTCAACAACATCATGATTGATGACGCTACAGGCAAGGCTATCTGCATTATTGACCTTGACACAATTATGCCTGGTGCTGCTGCATATGACTTCGGCGACAGTATTCGTTTCGGAGCAAGCACAGGTGCAGAGGACGAAGTTGACCTGAGCAAAATTGAAATGAGCCTTGAACTCTTTGAAGTATTCGCAAAGGGTTACCTCAGCGTTGCAAAAGAATTTTTGACACCTGACGAGCTTTACAGCCTTTCAATCGGTGCAAAGATTATGACATTCGAGTGCGGAATCAGATTCCTCACAGACTATCTCAGCGGAGATACATATTTCAAGATTCACAGACCAAACCACAATCTTGACCGCTGCCGTACACAGTTTAAGCTTGTTGCGGATATGGAAAAGAAAATGGATCAGATGCACGCTATAGTTAATAAATACGCAAAATAATTTTGTGTATATAAAGCGGAAAATCGGTTTGCTTTGCTTATCGGTTTAAAAATACAATAATCTGCCCGGCAATAATTAATATAACTGGTATAATCATCAAGAAGTTGTTCTAAGCAGTTAAATTTTAATACGGTTGTATAAATTTTGCCTTGCAGCTTGTTGTTAAAAAAGAGAGGGTACATTTGTACTCTCTCTTTTCTTATGTTTTTTTAATTTTTGCTTCTTTGTCAATAGTTGTGTAAAAAGTAAATTAAGAAAAAATAATGAGTTATCGGAAACACAGATGTGTGTTCAAAGCAAAAAAACAGTCCGCAGGACTGTTTTTTCTCAGTACTGCATTTTAAGACCTTGGAGGACGCTGTCCTCCAAACCTCCTGCCAAAGGGACAGTGGTCCCTTTGGAATCCCGAAATTTTCCCCTGACATTTACAGTTCATTCAATTAAAATAAGTCAGCAACGACTAAAACAAAAACATCAGATAAATTCCGTAAAGAGCAAGGACAAGAAATCCTTGGGAGCGTGAAAACCGTTTGTTTTTAAATACAGGAATAAAAACGGCAAGAATAATAAGAGCCAAAAAGGGAAGGTCGATAAGCAGTGTGCTTTTTGATATGTCCAAAGTTCCGCCGCATATGAGGGAACAAACAGGCATAATCAAGGTAAGGTCTATGATGTTTGCACCTATTATGTTTCCCACGGACAGAGAGCTTTGTTTTTTTGCAATGGCGGTAACGGTGGTGACAAGCTCGGGAAGAGAAGTGCCGATTGCCACAGCGGTAAGACTTATAATTCTGCGGTCAATTCTAAAAATTTTATCGGCAATAATAGTTCCGTTGTCCACCAAAAGATTAGAGCCTATAACAATTGCCGCAGTTCCCACTGCAAAATATACAATATGGCGTATAACGTTTCGTCTTGATACAGTGACCCTCATGTCCTGAGCAGAGATTTGACCCTGAGAAAAAATGTCTTTGGCTTCGTGGAGATTTTGAATAATAAATATTGCCAGAACAATAAGCATACCCACAGTTCCGATAATGTTGAGCTTTCCTGTTATGGAGAAAATACCCAAAAGAAAAACCGAGGCGATAAGTATCAAAGCTTTTGGAACAAACCTGCTGAAGTTAACCGAGTGAGGCATAAATATAATGCTTAAAGCCATAATCAAGCCGGTGTTTGCCGTGACCGAGCCTACAGCGTTGCCAACAGCCATTTGATTGTTCCCTTGGGCAGAGGCAATGGAGGATACCATAAGTTCAGGCAGAGTGGTGGCAAGGCTTACAATTGTTGCACCGATTACAAACTGGGGAATTCCTGAAATTTTGGCAATCCAAGCGGCAGCGTCAACAAAAAGGTCGCCGCCCTTTATAATCGCACCAAGACCCAAAATAAAGAGGAAAAAAACCCATATAGTTTCAAATGTATTCACGCTTATCCCTTCTTTCTAAGAATATATATGCGGACAAAGGGATTTTATAACAGCTTATGGCAGGGCAGATGTTTCAAATATTAAAAAATAATTATATTTCTATAAAAAATATAAAAAAATAATGAGAGGAAAAAACAAAAAATAAAGGTTGATTTTTTGAAAAAAATTGTGTAAAATGTATATGTAACGAAAATCGGGAGAATAGGATTTTTCTCGGTTCAAATTGTTTTCCGTAATTTTGGAAAGTGGCTTGATTTTATAGAGAAGCGGAGGAAATTTTAATGTCAAACAGACTTTTTCAGGGTATAATTCATCAGATGGGGGATACAATAGACAGAGCTATCGGCGTTGTTGATGAAACATCGGTTGTTATTGCCTGCTCAGAGCTTGGAAGAATAGGAGAAGTAATTAATAATTTCAGTTCGGAAAATCTCGGCACAAACGCTCCATTTGTAATTAACGGTCATACTTTTAAGTCTTTTGGAAATAACGGCAGAAACGAATATGCAGTATTTGTATCCGGAAACGACGAACTCGCTCAGAAATATGTTCAGATTCTTGCCATTTCCCTTTCAAGCGTAAAGCAATACTATGACGAAAAATACGACAGGGGAAACTTTATTAAAAATGTAATTTTGGATAACGTGCTTCCCGGCGATATTTATTTAAAGGCAAGAGAACTGCGTTTTAACAGCGAAGTATCAAGAGTTTGTATTCTTATAAAAATTCTTACAAAAACAGATATTTCCGCTTTTGATGTTATTCAAAACCTGTTCCCGGATAAAAATAAGGATTTCGTTATCAATATAAACGAAACCGATATAGTTTTGGTAAAAGAGATTAAACCCGACATTGAGAGCAAGGACTTGGAAAAGCTTGCAAGCTCTATTGTTGATACTCTCACCAGCGAATTCTACACAAGATGTGTTGTCGGTATAGGTACAACTGTTACAGGAATTAAAAATCTTGCACATTCTTTCAAAGAAGCACAGGTTGCAATTGAGGTTGGCAAGGTGTTTGATACAGAGCGTACAATCGTTACCTACGATAACCTGGGTATCGCAAGACTTGTTTATCAGCTTCCCACAACTCTTTGCGAAATGTTCCTTAAAGAGGTATTTAAGAAAGGCTCTATTGAAAGCCTTGACCAGGAAACCTTGTTTACAATTCAGAAGTTCTTTGAGAACAACCTGAATGTTTCCGAAACCTCAAGAAAGCTTTTTGTTCATAGAAATACACTTGTTTACAGACTTGAGAAGATTAAAAAACTTACCGGACTTGACCTGCGTGAATTTGAGGACGCTATTGTATTTAAGGTTGCCCTTATGGTTAAAAAATACCTGACAGCTAACCCGACAAAATATTAATATTGATTTTAAGACGGATAAACCGGCATTTTGCCCGATGTTTATCCGTCTTTTTTATTGTAAAGCAAATGTTAGGGCAAAAATTTTGGGATTCCAAAGGGACAATGTTCCTTTGGCAGGTGGCTTGGAGGACAGCGTCCTCCAAGGTCTTAAAATGCTGAAAAAAACGCAGGAGGGGAGCAAAAAACAGTCCGGTGAACTGTTTTTTGCCGGAGAACCCGCGTCAGTGTTCCCAAATAACTTTTTATTTTTTCTAAATTCACTTTTTACACGACTATTGACAAAAAACCTAAAAACAAAAGGTACTGATTTCTATACAAACATCTCCATGGTATAGAAAAATCAGTACCTTTTAAAATTAAATTTTTAAAGCTTTTTGCAGTTTTCCTTGCCTGCAAAATAAAAGTAAATAAATTCCACGCTTTACAGGCATATCCGAAAATTTGAACATGGCGGCTTTTTACAAAAGCCTGTTATAATAATAGTTCACTGATTATATTGCAAACTGTATCAGTAAGCTACAGGAACATCTATCTCCATATCTTCCATAGGATAAGTCACACAGGGGTGAATAAATCCAAACTTGCGGTCGGCTTCACGGCGGCCGTCACGGTTTTCCGCTACACGGTGCTTGCCCGAAATCCATTTGCTGTGACAAAAACCGCAGCCCCCTGCACGGCACTTGTTCGGTGCATTAAGTCCGGCTCTCTCCATGGCTGTCAGTAATGTTTCGTTTTCTTTTGCAGGAATTGTATATACATCGTCTCTCATATGCACGGTGAGTTTAAATTCCTTTGGATTATCCATAGGCAAATCGCCGCAGCATGTGGCATCGTGATGCACTGCTTTTATTGGAAGATTAAGAGGGGCAAGCTCCTTTCCTACAAAGTCGTACATGGCCTGAGGGCCGCACATGAAGAAGGTGCTGTCCGTCAAATCTGTGTATTTTTCCATAAGCTTTGCGGATATAAATCCTTTTTCACATTCGGGATGTTCTTCGTCGCTGAGAACGTATACAACTTTTAATCCTTTGCATTGAGCGGTAAGTTTATCAAGTTCTGTTTTGTAAATCAGCTGTGCTGCTGTGCGTGCACCGTAGAATAAAATCATGGAATAGTTTTCATCTCCGTCAGCAAGGCTGCCCGCCATTGAGATGAAAGGTGTAATACCGCTGCCGCCTGCTATGCAGATTATGTTTTTGCTGTCCCTGAGAGTTTCGTAATGAAATTCTCCGGAAGGCTCTGTCATAACAAAGCTATCGCACACTTTTGCCTTTTTGTTGAGATATTCGGACACAAAACCGGCATTTTCTACAGCCAATACCAATTTGTTTTCCAAAGCCTGCTTAGGTGTGGAAACTATAGAATACGGACGGCTCACAAGGCTGTCTCCTATTTTCATCTGTATGGAAACATACTGTCCTGCACGGAAAAAAGGAAATTCGTTTGTATCAACTCTTTTAAAAGTCAGTTCTCTGATTGTATCAGAGAGAGCACGTGCGTCGGTCAATTCTACCTGCATATATCCCGGGTGAAGTTTTTTAGCCAGAATATTAGTGCGGTATTCCTGCGGAAGAGGCTTGTTTTCTCCCTCAGCCAGCATTTTTCTGCGGGTGGGAACCATCTTTTTAAACCTCAGCATATCCATAAAACCAAATGGCTTTTTCTTAAAATTCATTATACAGTCGCCTCCTTTTTCAAATCACCTACAGTTTGTCGGCCGGAGAGGTCGCCTGAAATATAGGCACTGGAATAACCGCTGGAACGCATAGCATAGCCGCCTGCGAAACGCAGTCCGGGATTCATAAGAGCATCTTCTTTCATCATCATCATACGAGGCATCAGGCTGTCCCAGTCGGCAGTTTCATAACCGTAAATTACGCCTTCCGGATGACCGCAGTAGCGGGCATAGGTGGTAGGAGAAGCCACACAGATTTCCTCAATAGCGTCTCTGATTTTGCAGCCGGTTTCTCTTTCAAATACAGTAATCATATCTTCGGCTACTTTATCTTTCATTTTAAAATACTCTTCTTCTGTAACATTTCCCCAGTCATCAGACATGAACATGGTGGTGAAATACATCATGCAGGTGCCTTTCGGAGAACATTCCGGATAAGCATTGTTCAGGCAAACCGTAGCCTGTACATGGTTTGTATTGACTTTTCTCATCAAGTCATACTGCTTAACGGTATCGGCGGTGTCGTAAATAAAGTAATTGTGACTGGTAATACCCAGTTCTTCAGCAGAACGGTTAAGTCCCAGAAAGAGAGTAAAGCCACGGCCGGCAAACTTTCGGCTGTTGGTAGCACGTATCATCTGTTCGGTGACAGCTTTCTTTTCGAGCATTTTTCCGAAAACAAGATGCGGTGAACAGTTGGCAATAATGTGGTGTGTTTCGATAATCTTGCCGTCGGCAAGCTGTACACCGCAGATTTTGCCGTTGTCGTCGGCGAGAATTTTTTCAGCCTCTGACTGATACCATATATCTCCGCCAAGCTCTCTGATGCGTGTATCTAATGCAAGGCTGATTTCGTGGGAACGCATTTTCGGCATCCAGGCATCTCTTGTAACATAGCGGATTACCATAGAGCCGTAATGGAGAAAGCTCATGCGGTCACAGTCAACTCCCAGATAGCACCAATAAGCGTTGAGTATGTCCTTGGCTTTCTGAGGCATTTTCAAAGCGTCAAGCACTTCGTTTACAGAATAACTTCCTGCCTTAACAAAGTTTGGAAATGTCTTTTTCATATAGTCGGAATCGGTGTTGCCGTTTACCGAGTTGGAATAAGTCTGAGCGTCACGCACTTCGTTGCAAAGCTCAAAAAATTCTGTGATTGATTTGCGTGATTCCGGACAATACTCCACCATCTTATCAATAAATTTCTGCTGTCCGAAAGGCATCACGCAGTCGTATTTTTTGTCGGTTGTAATCAGGTGGTAGGCTTCGGGAATACGAACCCAATCGATTTTGTCCTCGATGCCAAGGTCACAGAACAGTGTGCGTACATCACCGGGTTCTTCCGGAGAACCAAAATCGTTTAATTCATGGAGACTTGCCTCAAATTCAAAGCGTCCACGCTTGAAGCTGGTGGCAAAGCCGCCGGGCAAGTTGTGTTTTTCCAGAAGCAGACAAGAATATCCTGCCTGCAAAATTCGGATAGCGGCAACCAGACCTCCGTTGCCTGCACCTATGACTACAACATCATAGGCTTTTTTTGCTTTTGCTGCCATAGTGTTCCTCCTTTTATATGAGCAGATTCCGCGAACGTTCCAGCCAGTGCTGTAATTCTTCTTCGCTTTTTACCTGCTTATAGTAGCTTAAAATAATACGGTAATATTCCGTAAGCTCCTCGTTTATTTCTTTTTCGCTGAAATTCAGATAGCAGGTAGCCATCATTACCGCCATAGAATAACAGTAATACTGCATTCTTCGGTGCATTTCAGCAGCCTTTTTTCGGGGAAGTTCCAAGTTTACTTCCAGCTTGTGTATAGTTTTTGCTTCGTTGGGATCTTCAAATAATGTTTCGCCCGGTCCTCTTTGACGCAGATAAATTAACTGAAATAAATTCTTTTCCCGCCTGGCAAAATTAAGAAAAGAAAGTGCGACCTGCTTGTAACTTTCCGCATCCTCACATAGATAATGTTCACGGATATATGCCATCAGTTCATCACGCAGGGTCTCCATATTTTCAAATTCAGAGTATATGGGCTGAGTAGAGCAGTTCAATTTTTTTGCAATATTTCGAACTGAAAGAGCCAAAGCTCCCTGTTCCTGCACCAAATTGACAGCGGCATTTAGAATATCCTCACGAAAGATATGTTTTTTCGGCGGCATAGAAACACCTTTTTTCTTTTTAATATATAACACATGTTATTTATAATTTTACAGTATTTAAAAATAAATTTCAAGTAATTTCAGTGAGTTAAGCCACAGAATTAAAGTGTAATTTTTGGTTATTATTACCCAAAAAAAGAAATAAAAAAAATAATAAAAATTGACCCGGATTTGACAGTCATGGTAAAGAATAAACTGTTATTTTTTGAAAATAAAAACAGGGCAGACATATAATATGTCTGCCCTTGATGTGCTTCTTTAACAAAATAGATGCCACTTCATTTTTGGGGAAAATGGCTTGAAATCAAGGCTTTTCAAACTTTTTTCTCAGAAAATGACCTCCGGGTGAAATACCTGAAGGTCTATTTTGGGATTTTTTAAGTGTAAACAAAATAGATGCTTTCTCTTGGATTAGATAACACAACCTCACTAACCCCCTACACCTGTGTGCTTTAGATCATTGTCAACTCTCCGAAAGTTTCATCTTCGAGTTCAAAATATCCCGACTCTATGGTTTTGAAAGGAATGTGCTTTTGAGCAAAGTCACATCCTTCTTGTCCCCAATTTTCGATTACCTCATTAAGAACCAACGAGTAGAATCTGTCTGTCGGGATGCTCTTTTTAGCTTCTTCGTGTGACCCGATCCCAAAATCACTTCGGGCTTGATTGACCATAAATGAGGGCGGGTTATCTCTATAGTATTGGAGTTGCTCATAAATGAAGTGTACAATTTCCTGCTCTGTTCGGGTAAGCCCATATTCCTCACAAGCGGTAGGATTAAGCTCGAGGCTGTCTCTTTCTGAATGTGCTGATTCCTCACTCATCATTTCTCCATCGCCGACTTGTACTATTTCGATAATGTCATCCAGCTTACAATTAAGAGCTATACAGATTCGATCTAACACATCCGTGTTCACATGGCTTCCGACTGTTCCCATTTTGGTTATAGTTGCAATGCTGATTTCGGCTTTTTCGGCAAGATCTTTTTTCTTCAGACCCTTATCGATAAGAAGTTTGAAGAGGGGCTTATAGCTCACAGTTTTTTTCATGACAGCTTTATTGGCTTGATGTCGATGTGCTTTCTCTGCATAGATTTTCTTACCAGCCTTTGTATTTAAGGCATCATCAGATTCTCTCCACTTTTCAACCTCACTCATTTTGAATCTCCAAAGTCCACCCATTTTTATGGCAGGCAGGTTTTTATTTTTGATCCATAGGGCGACTGAGTCATGACTTGCACCGAGACGCTCACAGACTTCTTTCATTGAACACCAACGCTCTGTTGTCATTTAAGCATCTCATCCCTTTCTAATATTGTTACTTTTTGGCTATCTTTATGTCTATCACTCTCTTTACACAATTAGTCGGACATATGTCTTACTCATTGCCGATTCGTTTGAGTAGCCTTTGGTACTGCCAATTGATTCGAGCGAGCCTATCCCAAGACATACGGTCGGAGCAGTAGAAAATGTCTCCGATAAAATCTCGGCATATTTCTTCTGTCGGTTCTTGTTCTTCCTCGGGAGTGAGCCACATCTTCTTCCAATTTCCTTGACCAAGGTTATCACATAACAACAAAGCCTGTTTGCGACTGAGCTTAAAGTTGTAATTGCAAAGTGCCGGACATATCTTCTCACGGTAGTCCATCGATATATTCAACAGCACCCTACGGTTCTTCTCCATATCGTGATAATTATGGTAAAACCAATTTATGAGGGCATAATACTTTCTGTCCGTCACTTCTTTTGCTTCCTTTCTTGGATGGATTTTCAGTCGCCATCCATGACCTCTCAAATGAGTTTTAAGTCTTCATTCCGACAGGTACTTATTTACCTTTTCGTGTAGGTAAGCCAGACGGGCGATCAGCTCATCCTTTAGATTCTGCCACATTTCAGGATCATCAACATTGTTCGCTTTCATTTCTTCCTCAATGTCCTTGATGGCGACATTAATGGTTTTTGTATCAAGAATATTTATGTACTTGCGGATGAAGTTTACAACCACACCGGGCATATATGTGTGTCTATTAATGGAATACCGCAGGGCACTGTTGATGATGCACCCGAAGTCATCATCGAAGCAGTAATCCATCCAATGAGCAGGACAAAGAACATACCTGTCTTTACTTTCATCATCGAGAATCACAAAGCCTATATCTTCCTTGTCCACTCTGTCAAGTATATTATCGAAATCCTCACACAGCGTTTTCCGTGTAATCCTCTCCATTGTGTCCAAGGGTTTTAAGTTTCTGAATTGATGCATATCTAATTCTCCGTTTCTTATAGGTCTGAATAGAATTCTTGCATATCGTCAAGGCGAAGGCAGCAGAGTCTGCCGGGAGAATCGTATCCACACCCGCAATCGATGCCGATGTAATTCTCATTTTTCCAAAGTTTCAGCGGCTCGTCATTTTGAAAATGATTCGTAGGTGTATGCCCGAAAATGAGGATTGTATCATCGGGGATCACTTCATGACGGCTTTGTCTTGACCACACGGCATAGGTAACCTTGTCATCGTGCTTGTAGTTGTTCTGCTCGAAGTTTGCTTCTACGCCGCCGTGGATGAGCAGATATTTTTGACCGTTTACCTCTACATAAATATTCAGCGGTAAGTTGGACAAAAACTCAAACACCTCTTGCCTGATTGCTTTTCGGATGTGCTTTAAGTAGTAATGGGTAATATCGCCGCCGTTGTAATACCATAATTTCAATTTGTCTTGGCGAACATAGTCTTCGTTATCCCAAGGTTTCTTTACAACTATTGGGTAGTACAATGCTTCCAGCATCATATGCTCATGATTGCCAAGAAGCATCTTCACATTTGGCATTTTCATAAACTGCCGTATCATTTTTATCCCATCGGGGAAACGATCAATCACATCGCCGAGGATATAAAGGGTGTCTTCGGGTTGCAGATTAATCTTCCGCATTACATCCTCAAACCTCGCCTGATTGCCGTGTATGTCCGACATCACATAGGTCATTTGATTATTACTCCATTTCTTCAAAGGCTTCTTGTACGGTTTTTTCTCCGTTGAAAGTAACTTTATTCTAAACTATTTGAGTTATACCGTTATCCCACTTGACATGAACGAATAAAAGGGGTATAATTGGGATAACATAAAACAACGGAGGTGTTGTTATGGATCAGTTAGAGATTATGAATCGCATCGATGAACTCGAGCGAGAGATTGCATCCTTGCCGCCGGGCAGTGTATCCGTCAAGAAAGTTAAGGGCAAGGAATACTATTATCACCGCTTTACCGCAGGAGGTAAGCGTAGTGAGAATTATATAGATTTTGATGCTGTACCGGAGCTTCGCTCTCAGATTGAGAAGAGGAAGGCACTTGAGGCTGAATTAAAAGAATTGAAGAAGTCTATCCCAACTCCCAAGACAACTCGCAAAAAGAAGGACTCCCACGAGTTCAAGACTTATGTCCGTATCGGCGAACAACTTCGTAATTGGGCTTCTCCTGTTAAAAAGTATAATCGGCGTGAGTGCTTCGATGCTCTGCACGATTTCGTGTTCGGCGAACAGCAGGACAAGGTCTTTATCCTTTACGGTCTTCGCAGAACCGGTAAAACCACACTTATCCGTCAAATCATCTTGGATATGTCCTTGGAGGAACTTAGCAAAGCTGCCTTTATACAGGTCAAGAGCAAGGACTCCTTGTCAGCGATCAATTCCGACTTGAAATACCTTGAGGAGGGCGGTTATAAGTATGTATTTATTGATGAGGTTACTTTGATGGAGGACTTCATCGAGGGTGCCGCTTTGTTCTCAGACATTTACGCAAGCAGCGGTATGAAGATTGTCCTTTCGGGCACTGACTCTCTTGGCTTCATCTTCACCGAGTATGAACAGCTTTATGATCGGTGCATTCTGCTGCACACTACCTTCATTCCTTATCGTGAATTTGAAAATGTTCTCGGCATCCGTGGCGTGGATGAGTTCATCCGCTACGGTGGTACGATGAGTATGGGTGGTGTGAACTACAACGAGAAGTCTTCCTTCGCTACTATGAAGAGTGCAGAAGAATACATCGACAGTGCTATTGCTCGGAATATACAGCATTCCTTGAAATACTATCAAGACGGCGGTCATTTTCGTCACCTATATGAGCTTTATCAGAAAGGCGAATTGACAAGTGCCATTAACCGTGTGGTTGAAGACATAAACCATAGGTTTACCAAAGACACGCTGACCAAGACCCTCATTTCCAACGACTTGTCGGTTACCGCAAGAAATCTTTTGAAGGATAGAGTGGAGCCTTTTGATCTGACCGAGAATATCGACCAAAACTTTGTTGTTGATTCCATAAAGTCCATGCTTGATATTCTCGACAAAGAGGAGCAGTCCGTGGATATTGACGATACCTCCGCTTATCAGATTAAAGAATACCTAACGCTTCTTGACTTAATTATGGAGGTAGATGTACTCCATTTTCCGAATGTCAATAATCGAGAAAAGAAGGTAGTTATCAGTCAGCCGGGTCTGCGATATGCCCAAGCGGATGCCCTTGTTAATTCCTTGCTTCTTGACGCGAAATTCAATAATCTTTCTGTATTAGAGCGTAACCGGGTTGTAGATCGTGCATTGGGTGCAATCAAGGGCAGAATGATAGAAGACCTTGTTCTTCTTGAAACCAAGATTGCGAAACCTCGCAAGCAAGTGTTCCAGCTACAGTTTGCAGTAGGTGAATTTGATATGGTCATTCATGATCCCGAAACGCTGACCTGTGAGATTTACGAGATCAAACGCAGTCGTGAAGTTGTTCCGGCTCAGTATCAGCATCTCATCAATGCCGAGAAGTGTGCCGAGACGGAGCATCGCTTCGGTACAATCACCGGCAAGTATGTTATCTATCGTGGTGAGCCTACCGAGTTGGAAGGCATCCGCTATCTGAATGTTGAGGATTATCTGAAATCCCTCGCCTAATTGTTTCATCGGCTGCAATTGCAAATACCTTTTCAAATACTTTTCGATTTATTCCCTCTTTTGCACCTGCTTCGGCAGGTGCTTTTTCTATGTTGATGAAGGCTTCAAGGAGAGACAGGTTCTCGGGAACAACGCAAAACTTGATAAAAGATTCAGCCATTATCTCAATGGTTGTTCCAAGCTGCTCGCAGATTTCCGCGGCTTTCTCATATACATCCTGATCGATCTCTAAGGTCATTGTTACGAGGTTTTCGCTCATTGTCCTTCTCCCAATATCTTTTTGAATACGGTGTAGTTCTGTTCATCCCTCGGGGAGCAGTACACCGCAAACTCAATGACATGAAAATAATTGCGAAACTCCTGAACTACCTTTTTCATAGCTCTTGCTACGACTTCCGGCGGATTCTTAAATGCTCCGCATCCGAAGGCGCCCAAAATCACCACATCATTTGCTCTCGATGAGGCAATGGTCAGTATTCTTCTCATTCGGTTAATATGGAGTTGCTCCAAGTCAGAGTCGGTCAGCATGATACGCTCCGTGCCATCTCTGTCGGTACGGAGATTGGGAGCTGCACAGGTAATCACATTGACCTGCATCCAGTCTTCCTGATCCATCAATTCGGGAAAGCGAGTATCTGTCTTGAACACCATCACATCGGGTGTGTAAATACAATCATCGTTGTACAGAGGGTTGTTCTGCTGACGATGAGGTGAATAGAAACGCTCCCAATTTTCCTTGACAATCAGATTGGAATAAAGCGTAGAGCAACGGCACAGACTTTCCTCTTGGGCTGTTGATCCCCAAATGACACCGCCGCCGGGGTTCGTAGCGGAGGCAAAGTTCAACACGCAGGTTTCATACCCGACATATTGCTTTGCTGCTTCAAAGCTCCGCTTTTTGGATACGATAATCTTAGCTGTTTCCGATTTGATTATTGGTGTCGGCAGCACCGGATCATTTTCAAGGAAGATTTCCTGATGGTCATTTGACAGCTTTATTGCATTTACCGCAACAGGGTTCGTCTTACAAAATTCTTGGGTATCCTCAAAGATGGACACATTTTCTTGTCTTCCCATTTGGCTTATCTCCTAATCTTCGTTCTCGGTTAGTTCAGCGAATATTTTCTTAAGCTTTTTCTTCTGTTTCTTCTGCCGTTCCAGATAGTCTTGGATCATTCCATAAAAGGAAATTTCAGAATCCACATTCTCAGCTCCGGTAAAGATATCCTCATAGATGAAGTATGTGTCAATGCTGTACTTCCGCTTCACTTCCTTTGCCAAGGAGAGTGCATCAAATCCATTATAGGAAAGCAATGTTACTGCCGGTACGACTATGGTTTTAATACCGTCTGCTTCACATTCCTCGAGCATAGCATTCCAGTTAGGACGGTTTCTTGCTAACTTCTTATTGTTCACATCAATGAAGGACTTTTTCACCGACAGAGTTACCTGTGGCATCGCTGCGTTGGCAAACTCCGTCAGAATGTCCTCGCTGATGGGTGTTACATCTTTTGAAAAACAGGCATACGGAACTTGCTCTTGATGAAGCCCCTGCTTCGGTTGCGATGCTGTTGGGCGGAAGTACGGAGAAGGCTGAAAGAATTGCAGAACACCGTTTACAGCTTGCATCGATCCGCAAGCAGTATCCGCATCCGGCTCACCCTTATAAAATTGGTGTCTATATCCGCTACTTCAATCAGACCAAATACGAAAACTATCTTGAGAAGCACATCTCCCATTTCAAGGAGGCAATTGCTCTGTGTCCCAAGTGGACTTTGGTGGATTTTTATATTGATGAAGGACAAACCGCGCCGAGCATGGCAAGCGCACCCGAGTGGTGCAGGTTGCTTGAGGATTGCTTCTCGGGCAAGGTTGACCTAATCATCACACAGAAGGTTTCCAATGTGGCACGGAAGGATAACCCTCGAGAGGTCACCTTCATTTCGGGTATCCTCGCATCCCAACCGCATCCTGTGGGAATTTACTTTGTTTCGGAAAACATATTTACGCTTGCCACATATTACTTGGAGGATATGAACTCCTTAGAGTTCTTCCCCGAGGGACACAAAATGCTGTGCGATGGTGAGCCGGTAAGAGGTTATATTGAATGATTAGCATTGACAGAAAAAGAAATACGTGACCGACTTTATGATATGCATAAGGGCGGTTATGTGATTACACACACTGAAACAG
>CALWIW010000018.1 GCA_944380855.1 uncultured Clostridia bacterium
AATGCAAAAGGTAGTTTACATAAGCAACAGCCGTGATTTTACCGAACAAAATGATATTAACGATAATAAATATCTTGTCCGTATCAACAAATTGCTGGAAGAAGGCTGGACAATTTCCCAGATGAATACTCAGACTGTGGACGTTGACCCTAAGCTTGAAAATTATCTGCATAAAGAAACTCTTGTTTCATTTGTTATTCTTGAAAAGCCTGATAACAGAGGGTAAAATTTTTTTAAATAAAATTCAGTATAATAAAAAAGCGAAGCCAATGCATAAGCGTTGGCTTTTTGTTTTTTATCAGTTTAATTAATATTTTTCAACGTAAAACATTATATTTGATTATTTTCTATTGCCAATATTGATTAAGCAATGTATAATAAAGCTAAAAGCATGATATTTTTATAATAAAAAATACAAGTAACAAAACACTTGTTTAAAAACATTGATACATATAACGTGAATTATTTACACTATCAGAATTCCAAGGAGGTTACTTATGGAAAATTATAACAACAAAACTTATCCGTACTGTAAAAATCAAGTAACAGAAAACGTCTCATTGAAATCTTGTCCGGCTTGCGGAACACCGCTTACAGATGAACAGGCATTCTGTCCAAACTGCGGTATCCCCAATAATAAAAAGCCACAAAGCTGTTTTTGCAGTCAGTGTGGTACTATTATTCATAACGGACAAACATATTGCCCAAAATGCGGACAAAAAACACCTTTTTCTTTAGATTACGATACATCAATACCAATAGGACAACAAAATCCGAACGGTGCATATTTACAAAAAAAACAAAAGAAAAAAACACCGCTAATTATAGGTCTTTCTTCTGCAGGTGCCGCCATACTGGTTGCGGTAATTGTAATTATAGTAATTTTTGTTACAGGAAATCAAAATAATTTTAATAATATGTACGGAGATATAGCAAACGAAGAATGGTGTATTATTTCATCAGACGGTAAATGGATGAAATTGGATACAAATCCTTATGACGAGGACGGAGATTATGTAAATCGGACATTTTACGAAGATATTATAGAACCATGTGCAGAGAAAATTCAAAGAGTTAACAGAGACCTCGGATTTAAAAGCTCTATATATTCTGAAATGTGCGAGACAACATCTGATGACGGTTACCAAACTGAAAGTAATGATAAATACACCGTTTCCTGGTCATTTCACCCTGACAAAGGGCTGGAAGTAATATACGAGATAAACTCTTAAAAAACTAAATAAAAATCTTATATAAAAAAGATTATGGATATCGTCAAGATTGAACAAGTCCAGTAAAAACGGACAATAGAGAAAAAGAACCTCCTATGGTAAATAAAAGAAACTATCATAGGAGGAATTTTTATGCCCATTTATGCCCAGAAGATACAGACACATTAAGGATTATGAAAAAGAAATACTTGAACTCAAAGACAACGGACTGACACATCAGGAGATCGGGAAAAGATTAGGATTTACAAAAGAGCAAATAAAAGGATTTGTAAAACGCAATAATAAAACACAACGCAAAATGGCAGCAGGAATTGAAATAAAGCCAAAAGGCAGGGCACAAAAAAACGGTGCAGAACTGCCGCCATCCGTTCAGCAGTGGAGTCAATTATCTCAATTAAAGTATGAATTGGCAATTAAGGAAAGAGAAATCAAACGGTTGGAAATGGAGACTGAGTTGATGCGGGATTTTCTCTTGCTCACCGGAAGGAAGTGAGAACAAGTGTAAAATATATGGTAATCTACAGGCACAAAGTAAAATATAGTATTAGTGAAATGTGTAAGTTCTTTGAGGTATCACGAAGCGGATACTACGATTATGTGAAGCGAATGGATGTTCCTGCAAAGGATTTATCATAGGCAAAGCTAATACGAAAATGTCAGGAAAAGTGTGGCAAAACCTACGGTTATCGCCGAGTGCATATATGTTTGGAAAGGCAAGGCATACATCACAACCCAAAAACAATTCTTCACGTTATGCAGAGATACAACCTATTATCGGTTGTCAGGAGAAAGAAATACCGTAATCACGGAGAATATCTTCATCGATATCCTAACCTGCTGAACAGAGATTTCAGAGCAGACCGTCCTAACCAGAAGTGGGTTACCGATATATCATACATAAATCCTTAAATCTTGAAAAACGAAACTGCGAGCTTGAGCTTAAAAAACTTGAGCAAAAAGTTAAAGGCGGAGTTATAAAAAGTACCATAAACGGAAAGGTAAAAACTGTAAACGAGGCGGAAAAAGCCAAACTCGACGGTTCTCCCCTTATATCTGTTATAGGAGAAGATGGAATTTATGTTACCGGCGCCGTTGCGGAAACTTTTCTTGAAGAAATTCAAAGCGGCATGGAGATAACCGTTAAATCATGGGAAACCGGAGAAACCCGCCAAGCAAAAATTACGGGAGTAGGACAAACTCCTCTTAAAGAAACATCTTACGGAGGAAATCCTAATATGTCCTATTATCCGTTTTCAGCGGTTATTTCCGAAGAAGCAAATTTTAAAAACGGAGAAAGCGTTTCAATTTCTGCCGACGGATTTGCTGAATCATCTGAATCAGCTGACAAAATTTATCTTATGCAGGCATTTGTCAGAGAAGATGAGAACGGATTTTATGTTTACAAAAAGGACAATAATGAACTTTTGAAAAAACAGTATGTGACAGTGGTAAGAATCACCGACGGATTTATGGAAATTGATTCCGGTATTTCAACGGATGATGAGATAGCTTTCCCATACGGTAAAAAGTAAAAGACGGAGCAAAAACCAATTCGGTAGAAACACTGTTTGAGTACTGAAAAAAAGAGGTATGAAATGTTAGAAAATATCAGATTATCCTTTCAGGGAATATGGGATCACAAGCTTAGGTCTGTTTTAACTATGCTTGGAATTATCATAGGAATAGGCTCGATTATAGCAATTGTTTCCACAATAAAAGGAACCAATGAGCAAATAAAACAAAACCTTATCGGTTCAGGAAACAACACCGTAAAAATACAGCTTTATCAGGGCGATATGCCAATTGATTTCGGTTATCAAACAGCACCTTACGGAGTGCCGGAAATAAATAAATCTGTATTAAATGAAATAAAAAACATAAAAGAAGTTGAATCAGCCTCTCTTTATCACATAAGAAATAAATATGACGCTGTATACAGAAATGCAGTTTCTATGGGAAGCGGAAACATAGTCGGAATTGACGAAAACTATCTTGATGTTTACGGATATCAGATAATAAAAGGCAGAGGAATTTCACAAGAAGACTACCAAAAGAAAAATAAAACAGTACTTCTCGATAAAACTACTTCTCTGAACCTTTTTCTAAATGAAGATCCTATAGGCAAAACAATAGAAATTAAAGGTGAACCGTTTGTTGTGGTAGGTATAATCGGCAAAAAAGCAGAAAATCAGCCGGTTATAAACTCTCTTGACGATTACATGAGATATACGAACTTAAATTCTTCCGGAATGATATGTATACCTGCTACAGTATGGCCTATGATATACGCATTTGACGAGCCTAAAAATCTTGTAATACGTGCATCAAGCACAGATGATATGACAGTTGCCGGCGAAAAAACCGCTGAAATATTAAATAAATATCTTACACAAACGACACCTCAATAAAATACAGAGGTGAAGACCTGATGGAACAGGCAAAAAAGCTTCAAGAACTGAGCAACGCCACAAATCAACAGCTTATATGGATTGCCAGCATTTCTCTTTTGGTAGGCGGTATCGGTGTTATGAATATTATGCTTGTGTCAGTAACGGAAAGAACAAGGGAAATCGGACTTAAAAAAGCTTTGGGTGCAAGAAAAAGAAAAATCCTTTCCCAGTTTCTTACAGAAGCGGCTGTTCTTACTTTGCTTGGCGGAATTATTGGAATAGGAGCCGGAATAGGTCTTGCTTATATTATATCCGGTATTTCTTCTGTTCCTGTTGCCATAAGTATCCCAATAAGCCTTGTTGCCGTTTTATTTTCAATGCTTATAGGAATTGTTTTTGGGCTTATTCCCTCGCTGAAAGCCGCAAATATGAACCCTATTGATGCTTTGAGATATGAATAACTTTATTAAAAAAGTCAGAACCTGTTTAATAAGGCTCTGACTTTTTTATTATAGTTTTATTCCTCCATCTGTTTACCCAAAAACACGGCTGCCGACTGGCAAAGCTTGCTTTCAGTTTCAGAGGGATTTTTTGTTCCCTGAGATTTAAGCATAATAACGGCTCCGAAAACATCTCCCCCTGATATAATCGGGTACATTACCGACGCTACATCAGAACTGCCCTCAAGGGGAGCCAAAGGAGAAATTACATCACTGCGTAAAACAAAGCTTTGCCTGTTTTCCATATAGGTATTAAGTGACGGAGCTATGTTTTTTTCAAGATAATCCTTTTTAGAAACTCCCGCAGCGGCTATTACATGATCTCTGTCACAGATTATTGTGGGAAGTGATATCACCTTATAAAGAACCTCTGCATACTGAGAGGCAAACTGGGAAATTTCTCCTATGGGCGAATACTTTTTAAAAACAACTTCACCGCTTGGCAATGTAAAAATTTCCAACGGGTCGCCCTCTCTTATCTTTAAGGTTCTTCTTATCTCCTTCGGGATAACCACTCTTCCCAAATCGTCAATTCTTCTTACTATTCCGGTGGCTTTCATTTCCTGTTTCTCCTTATATATCATTTGCATTAACTGTTTCATTCACAAAAGCTTAGTCTTGTGCAAAAATAGTCTTTGAAATATAAGGGAAAATATGCAGAAAAAACCAAACATACTCAACGGTACAGAAAAATAAATTTAAACTACTTTATTTTCAAAGATTTTAAATATTCTTTCTTTTCTGCCGTAATCCGATAACTTTCCACGGCTTTCTGTATTGTTTTGTTGTGAGTCCATTTCTCAAGCTTCTTTTCCTGCAAATAAGGCAAAACCTCATCATAATTTTTTGCAAGAGCCGTGGCAAAATACCAGGCTATCATCATATTTATATAGTATTCATCTGATTTTACCGAGGAAACCAAGTCACCGTAAATACTGTTAAAATTCTCACCCAAATAAAAGCTCATAAGCATACCTATGGCAAATCTTACGGTATAGGTGTGCTGTGATTTTATCCATTTTTGAATTTCTTCAAAAAACTCTTCTCTGTGTTTTTTGAAAACTTTAGGAGACATCAGGTCGCAGGTTGCCCAGTTATCAACATAAGGCAGAAAACTGTTAAGATTTTTTATCACCTGGTCATAGTCTTTCATGTTTTCAATGAGAAAGCCGTGAACATTGTTTTCCTCATAATATTTATGGGGCAGGGTATTCAAAAACGGTTCGGCATAATTTGTTTTGGAAAAATCCTTTGCGATTTTTCTTAAAACCGGAGTTCTTACACCGATAATTTTTTCCGGGTCAATTGTGGGTATAAGCTTGCTTTGAAAATCACGGTATTTTATATCCTGATTTTCAAAAAGTATCTCCAACAGCGTCTTGTTTTCAAACTTTTCCATATGTCACAATAATTTTATAATTACGTAAGGCAAAATCTTAACCTATTGTTATTCTGTCGATTTCCTGAAGCTCGGCTTCTGTAAAAGCTCTGCCTTTTACTATTCCTACATTGTCCAAAATCTGAGAGGGCCTTGACGCACCAATCAATACGCTTGTAACCTCATGGTCACGTAAAATCCAGGACAAAGCCATCTGTGCCAAGGTTTGTCCCCTGCTCTTGGCAATATCATTTAAAGCCTTTACCTTTTCAATTTTTTCGGGAGTAATAGCACTTTCCTGTAAAAATCTGCCGTCTGTTTTTATTCTGCTGGATTCCGGAATACCGTGGAGATATTTATCCGTCAGAACACCTTGATCTAATGGGCAAAAGGCAATAATTCCGATACCGTTTTCAACCGTATAAGATTTCAAACCGTCTGTTTCTATTGCACGGTTAAACATTGAGTAGCTGCGTTGGTTGATAATAAAAGGAGTTTTAAGCTCATTTAAAATTTTCACCGCCGCTTCTGTTTGAACCTTGTCATAGTTTGAGATACCCACATAAAGTGCCTTTCCGCTTTTTACAATGCTGTCAAGTGCAAGCATTGTTTCTTCAAGGGGAGTTTCCGGGTCGGGTCTGTGATGATAAAAAATATCCACATAATCAAGTCCCATTCTCTTTAAGCTTTGGTCGAGGCTTGAAATCAAATATTTTCTGCTTCCTCCGTCGCCGTAAGGACCCTGCCACATTCCGTAGCCTGCCTTTGTTGAAATAACCATTTCATCGCGGTAAGAGCCGAGATATTTTTTTAAAATTCTTCCGAAATTTTCCTCTGCCGCTCCTGAGATAGGTCCGTAGTTGTTGGCTAAATCAAAATGAGTAATACCGTTGTCAAAGGCAGTAAGACACATATTAACCATATTGTCAAAGTTGCCGTTGCTTCCGAAATTGTGCCAAAGACCCAAAGACACCGCAGGAAGCTTTAATCCGCTTTTGCCGCAGCGAAAATACTCCATTTTTTCGTATCTGTCTTCCGCCGCAATGTAGTGTTCATAACCTGCATAATCCATTGTAAAATCCTCCTGTTTATATAAAAATCTTTACTTTAATATTTAAGTTGATTTTATCAACTTAATATAGATATGTCAATCACATATAGTTTTACTGCCTTTTGTCTTTTTCAAGAAAACCCAGTCCATACAGCATAAGATTTTCCGCCATAGAAGCAATTTCCGCAGGAGTTACAACCAATCCGTCGTCAAACCATTTCTGCAAAAGGCCTATACAGCCTGAGCTTACAAAAGCATAAAAATATTCTATCTGCTGAGGAGTAGCGTTTTTATAAAGCTTTCCGTAATTTTCAATGCACAGCGTCCTGCCATAATCTATAAGCCTCATAGCAAAGGATTTGTCGCCGTAGCTTCCCAAAGTAACTATACATAAATCCGCATTGTCTTTTATACATTGAAAAATCTCCGTTGTAACCGTCAGATAATTAGGAGTACCATCTCCAGACTCAACTACAGGCTTCAAAGCGGCTTTCAATCCCTCAAACATTTCCTCTTCGATTTGATTTAACAGGTCGTAAATATCAGTATAGTGAAGATAAAATGTACTTCTGTTAATCTCCGCAATTTCACAAAGCTCCTTGATAGAAATACTCTGTATGGGCTTGTTTCTTAAAATTGTGGTAAAAGCTTTCCTTATTAAAGCTTTTGTAACTCTGGTTCTGTGGTCATTTTTTGACGTTTTCATGAAAAATCCTCCTAAATCAACAGATAATAATTATCTGTTGTATATCTTCACAACAAGGAAAAAATTGATTATTGATAGGCTACATTAAAGCTATTATAATACAATCAGAGAACTAAAACAACACTATGTTCATTATTTTTTAAGGGAGTTGATTTCTATGAAAAAAATATATATTGTCACAGGTGCAAACGGACATTTGGGAAATACAATTCTGAGAACGATGGACAAGGTAAAAAATCAGGTCAGAGGTCTGATACTTCCGGGTGAAACACCATGTTTGGCAGGTGTAAACTACTATTACGGCGACGTTACCAAAACAGAAACATTAAGACCAATGTTTGAAAATACCTTTGACAGCCAGGTTTACGTAATACACACCGCAGGTTTGATAAGCATTGAAAATCAAGTTTCAGATAAATTATATCAGGTCAATGTATTAGGTACAAAGAATATTGTTGACCTGTGCAAAGAATACAAGGTAAAAAGGCTTGTATATGTAAGCTCGGTACACGCTATTCCCGAAGGAGAAAAGGAAGAAACACTTAAAGAGGTTTCTCATTTTTCTCCCGACAATGTTGTGGGAGGTTATGCTAAAACAAAGGCGGAAGCCACACAGATAGTT
Source organism: uncultured Clostridia bacterium (assembly GCA_944380855.1). Lineage (GTDB taxonomy): Bacteria > Bacillota > Clostridia > Oscillospirales > Acutalibacteraceae > Limousia. Next base: position 7,880 of record CALWIW010000018.1, read on the forward strand.
TTAGACGCTGCAAAAGAGGGACTTGACGCCGTTGTGGTTCACCCGTCGGGAATTTTAGGCCCTTACGACAATTCAGGTAACCACCTTGTTCAGCTGATTAAGGATTATGTAAAAGGAAAGCTTCCTGCCTGCGTTAAGGGAGGATACGATTTTGTAGACGTCCGTGACGTAGCTTTGGGCTGTCTGTCGGCAGCCGAAAAAGGCAAAAAAGGAGAATGTTATATTTTATCAAACAAACATTATGAGATAAAAGAAATATTGGGAATTGCAAAAAATGTCAGCGGCGGTAAAAAAATACCCGTTCTTCCCATGTGGATGGCAAAAATGGCGGAACCGTTTCTCAGAAAAGCCGCTCAAATCAAAAAAGAAAGACCTCTTTATACACGTTATTCACTGCACACGCTAAAATCCAACGATAAATTTTCCCACGAAAAAGCCACTAAAGAGCTTGGCTATAATCCCCGTGATATAAGAACAACAATTTCCGATACAATCTTTTGGCTTAAACGACTTTCACTTAAAAAAGCAAAAATTTCCTAATTAATACTTTTGTTCAAAAGGAAACCGTGGTTCTAATTCAAAGAACCACGGTTGTTTTTAATGGTTGTATGGCAAATGTTGGGGGAAAATTTGGGGATTCCAAAGGGACACTGTCCCTTTGGCAGGTAGTTTGGAGGACAGCGTCCTCCAAGGTCTTAAAATGCTGCAAAAAACAGTCCGATGAACTGTTTTTTGCCGTGAACCCACGTCAGTGTTCCCCGCTAATTTTTTATTTTTTCTAAATTCACTTTTTGCCCCAACCATTGACAAAGAGCCTTTTCAATTAAAGTCTTGCACACCGGAAATAAAAAACTAAAATTGTCTTGCTACGTTCATCATTATGGCACATTCTATACGCTTTTTGTGGAGTTCACAGCCTAAGTCGTATGTACCTGTAAGAGAACCTGTTGAATGATATGCGTTTGCGGTACAGCCACCACTGCAATACATTTTTGCAAAGCAGTCCTGACATTTTTCACGGGCGTAAACATTGCAGAGCTTAAACTCATCACGAAGCTCTGTATTTTTTATACCGTCAAACACGTTTCCCAGAATAAAATCTTCATTGCCAACGAACTGATGACATGGGTAAAGCTCACCTGTAGGGGTAACTGCCATATACTCTGTTCCAACACCGCAGCCGGCAATTCTCTTGTAAATACATGGGCCTGCCTCAAGGTCAACCATGTAGTGGAAGAAAGTGAAGCCTCTGCCCTCTTTCTCTCTTTTAAGCATTTCCTTAGCAAGGATATCGTACTGCTCGAACAATACAGGCAAATCCTCGTATTTCAATGCATAGTCCGCCTCTGGAGGAGCTACAACCGGCTCCATTGCAAGACTCTTAAAGCCAAGGTCTGCAATATGGAGAATATCGGCGGCAAAATCTGTGTTGTAGTGGGTGTATGTACCACGGACATAGTAATCTTTCTGTCCGCGGCTTTCAGCCATTTTCAAAAATTTAGGAACTATCATGTCGTAGCTTCCCTGTCCGTTTCGGGTAACTCTCAGACGGTCGTTTGTTTCCTTTCTTCCGTCAAGGCTTAAAACCACGTTGTGCATTTCCTTGTTTGCGAACTCCATTACCTCGTCGTCAAGCAAAACTCCGTTTGTTGTGAGGGTAAAGCGGAAATTCTTATTGTGAATTTTTTCCTGCTCACGGGCATAAGCAACAAGCTGTTTTACAACCTTGAAGTTCATAAGAGGCTCGCCGCCGAAGAAGTCAACCTCGAGATTTCGTCTTGTTCCCGAATTTTCAATGAGGAAATCAAGAGCTCTCTTGCCCACCTCAAAGCTCATAAGGGATTTGCAGCCCTGATACTCGCCTTTTCCCGCAAAACAGTACTTACAGGCAAGGTTGCAGTCGTGGGCAATGTGCAGACAAAGAGCCTTTATAACTGTATCTCTGCCCTTGAAATCTATTGCCAAATTCTGATAGTTGCTTTCGCTGAAAAGCTTTCCGTCTTTTTTAAGCTCTTCAATATCGGAAAGAACATCGTCAATATCAGAAGCGGTTATCTCCTCTTTGCCCTGATATTTTTCTAAAATTTTATTTGTGATGTTCTCTTTAGATTCTCCCTTGTCATAAAGGGCAATCACATCGTAAGCCACATCATCAACTACATGGACGCTTCCACTGTTGGCGTCGATTATGATGTTGTAGCCGTTGCTTTTATACTGATGAATCATATCCAAATTCCTTTCATCTTTTTCATTTTTTATTATCTATTGAAAATTCCTAATTATCAAAAGTTGATTTAGAGCGAGCCATTCCAAAGATTAGGGGAAACGTCTCGCCCGACCTGTAATAATGTGTATTTTTAAAATAAACCCTTGCAGGTCAGATATAAAAAATAAGGTCTCGCCCACCGTGTGCAGAAGTAAATTACAAAATAAAAGCCATGCACGGTGGATATAGAAAAAACAGGTCGGAGATAAAAAATATGCTGTACAGAATACAGGGAAACTGTTCTGTACAGCGAACGGTTAGGCAAATAAAAAATTATTTGCTTGCTTTTTTCTGCTCGCACTGCTGGTTAGCGATACCGCAGGATGTCTTGCAAGCTGACTGGCAGGAAGTCTGGCACTCGCCGCAGCCGCCCTTCTTTGCGGACTCAGCAAGATTTCTTGTGTTCAAAGTCTGAATTCTTTTCATTAGTGGCCACCTCTTTCGGTAAAATTAAGCGTTCTCCACGCTTTGCTCATTGTATATTTTATATTATTTTCCTCTATATGTCAATACGCATAAAACGACCTTAATATGTCATTTCAATACAAGTATTTTTTCAGGAATATTTCCTCCGGAGCTTTTAAGATTTATTTTTGCTTTATAAAGAGATTTTATTTCTTCTGTAAGCTCTTTTGTTATAAGTTCACCCGGTGCGAATATAGGTATTCCTGGCGGATAAACAAAAACGTATTCTCCGCAGATTTTTCCTGTCGCTTCTTCAAGGCTTATATATTCTTTATCTCTTTGCTGTGCTTCGTAAATGCTTACAGGCGGTTCAATGATTTTTCCTCCCATTCCGTTTTCACACATAAATGTATTGTCCGCTCCGTATTCACGGTCAATATCAATAAGAGCATTAAAAAGCATTTCAAAACCCTTTTCACTGTCGCAGAATGATGTCATAGCCACGCAGTAATTTAAGGAAGTCATTTCCGTCTGTATTTTATATTTCTCTTTGAGAATTTTTTCAAATTCCGCACCGTTAAGTCTTGTGTTTTTTAATGATATAACCAGCTTTCCGCTGTCAAAATCATAAAAGCTTTTGTGGTTTTCCTTTTTGTCATTTCCCTTGCACAGGATTTTAATGTACTTTACAGCTTTGGCTTTTTCCGAAAAATCCTTTAGCATATTTTTATAGCTTTCAAAAGCCTTTTCACCGTTTTCAGTAAGATAATTCATGCACTGGTCTATTGAGGACATAAGCACATATGACGGACTGCTGGTTTCAAAAATTCCAAGAGCCTCCGTAAGCTTTCTGCAGGCTTCCTGAAGTTCTTCACCACTCCATAGACTTTTACAGATATGAACCGCCGCCGTCTGTGTAAGACATGGCAGAGTTTTGTGTGTGCTGTGGATAACGCAGTCCGCACCGCTTTTTATCGCACCTTTGGGGAAATATTCGGAAAATCCAAGATGAGCTCCGTGGGCTTCGTCCACCACAAGGGGAATATTTTTCTCATGAAGAATTTTTGATATTGCGGAAACATCGGACACAACGCCCTCATAGGTGGGCGTTGTTAAAATACAAAGCTTTATGTCCGGGTATTCATTTAACGCTTTTTCCACAAGATGAGGCGAAACGCTTCCGTTTATTGAAAACTCACCGTCATATTCCGGGGTAACATAAACCGGCAAAAGTCCGCAGATGTTTATAGCGTTGTAAACGGATTTGTGACAGTTTCTCGCCACAAGCACTCTGTCGCCCCTTTGGGTAAAGGCGTAAATTGCGGACAAGATTCCGCAGGTGCTTCCGTTTACCACATAACGGCAAAAATAACTTCCGTAAAGCTCTGCGGTTTTCTCCATGGACCTGAGAATTACTCCCTCCGGGTCGTGAAGGTCGTCTGTTCCCTCAACCTCGGTAACGTCGATTTCTTTCAGGGGTGTTTCACCCACAATTGGAAAATTTCTCTTGTGCCCCGGCATATGCATGGGGTAAATTTCTTTTGAATATTCTTTTAAATACTGATAAAGGCTCAAGGTTTATTCTCCTTTTCAAGTATCTCTGTTTTTCTTTTATAAAAGCCTTCGCCGAAATCATCGGCTTTCATAAATCCGCTCATTATGCAGATGCCCTTTGCTCCGGCTTCCTTTACCTGCTCCATATTTTCGGCGTTTATTCCACCGATAGCATAAACGGGAATTGAAACTCCCTGCGACACCTGACGCAGAAATTCAAGACCTCTGCCCTTTAGTCCCTTTTTACAGTCGGTTTCAAAGATATGTCCGGCGGTGACGTAATCTGCACCCATGGCTTCCGCCTCTTTTGCTTCTTCAAGACTGTGGACGGAAACTCCCACAAGGGAAAATTTTTCCCTTATCTGAGGATTTTCCCTAAAGTCCCTAAGGGACAGGTGGATTTTATCGTGGTGAAGTTCCAAGGCTTTTTTCCAAAAACAATGAAGCACGAGAGCAGCTCTGCCGTTACTGCACACATGAAGAAATTTTTTTCCTAAAGAAAAATACTCTTCCTCAGTTAAATCCTTTTCACGCAAAATTATAAGGTCACAGTTTTTTGAAATCTTTTCAAGTCTTTTGATAAAATCGTCACCGCAAAGCTTTCTTGCGGTGACGCATACAAGTTTAAAATTATCCAACATAGATGTAATCACTCATTACAGGCTGCAAGCCTTTGTCTTTAATGGCTTTGTAAATCTCGTCAACTGTTCTGCCGTCGTCAATCTCGAACTGCTCGTCGCCCTTTTGCTTTTCTTCTCCGTGGCCGCCGATACCCACGTCAACGCCTGCTGAAATCTTTGTTGCGGCAATATTGATAATGTTGTTTCTGAAGTTTGCATTTTCACGGCTGGAAATTGTAATGCTTGCAAAAGGCATGAAAATTCTGTAGGCACAGATAATCTGCAAAAGCTGAGGCTCGTGAACATCCTTTGGATTTATTTTATCGTTATTGATAATAGGACGAAGTCTCGGGCATGAAAAAGCTATCTCAGCATGGGGGTATTTTCTTTGAATAAGGTAAGCGTGCATACCTGTTGCAAAGGCGTCCTTTCTGAAATCGTCAAGACCCAAAAGTGCCGCAAATCCAACGCCTCTGATACCGCCCATCAAGGCTCTTTCCTGAGCGTTAAAGCGGTATGGGAAAATTCTCTTTCTTCCGCCCAAATGGAGTGTTGAATATTTATCGCTGTTATAGGTTTCCTGGAACACAGTTACAAAGTCCGCACCGCATTCATGGAGATACTTATAATCCTTACTGTCCATGGGGTAAACCTCAAGACCTATAACCTTAAAGTATTTCTTTGCTATTTTACAGGCTTCGCCTATGTATTCAACATTCGACATTTTTGGACTTTCACCTGTAAGAATAAGTATTTCTTCAAGTCCTGACTTTGAGATTGCCTGCATTTCTCTTTCTATCTCTTCATAGTTGAGCTTTGCTCTGTGTATTTTATTGTGGCAGTTAAAACCGCAGTAAACACAATAGTTTTCGCAGTAGTTGGCAATATAAAGAGGTGTGAAAAGGTAAACGGAATTTCCGAAATGCTTTCTTGTTTCTTGCTGAGCACGCTGTGCCATCTGTTCAAGGAAAGGAAAAGCCGCAGGTGAAAGGAGAGCCGCGAAGTCCTCCGGTGAAAGGCTGTCCTTGTCCAAAGCTCTTTTTACGTCCAAAGCTGTGTATTTGTCCGGGTCAAAATTGTTCTTTGCTTCTATAACCTGATCCATAATATCGTGGGGAATAACTTCCATATTCTCCTGATATTCCATCCAGTTGGTATTCTTATCTATCATTTTTTCTATCTCCCTTGAAAATTATTCGCCCAAAAATCCCGTAAGAGGTGAAGAAGCAACCGCACCTTTCTCAATTACTCTGCCGAGACCTGCAAGGTAAGCTGTTCTGCCTGCTTCTATTGCCTTTTTGAAAGCTTCTGCCATTGCGGCAATGTCACCTGCTGTGGCGATTGCAGTATTTGCCATAACTGCGGCGGCACCCATCTCCATAGCCTCGCAAGCCTGAGAAGGTCTGCCAATACCTGCGTCAACGATAATCGGCAGGTCAATTTCATCTATAAGGATTTTAATAAATTCCTTTGTGCAGATACCCTTATTTGAACCGATAGGAGCACCAAGAGGCATAATTGAAGCGGCACCGGCGTTTTGCAAATCTCTTGCCACATTCAAATCCGGATACATATAAGGCATAACGATAAAACCTTCCTTAGCCAAAACCTCGGTAGCCTTTATTGTTTCGTAGTTGTCGGGCAAAAGGTATTTTGAATCTCTCATAATCTCAATCTTAACAAAATCGCCGCAGCCGCATTCCCTTGCAAGCCTTGCAATTCTGATTGCTTCCTCAGCATTTCTCGCACCGCTGGTATTCGGCAAAAGGGTTACACCCTTGGGGATAAAGTCAAGAATATTATCTGTTCCAGCAGTTGCACGTCTTAATGCCAATGTTATTATCTCCGCTCCGGCATTTTCTACAGCCGCCTTTATAAGGTCGAGGGAATATTTTCCTGAACCCAGAATAAAACGTGAGTTAAATTCATGTCCGCCGAGTATTAATTTATCATTATTCATTTTTCTCATTCTCCTTATTTTTTATTTCCGACCTGTTTTTTATATCCGACCTGCAAAGGTCATGTTAAGAAATTAATGCCTTCACAGGTCGGGCGAGACCTTTTGTTGTATGCCTTGTAATGGTTCGCCCTGAATCGGATTTATTTATTCTTTTTTATAATGTGAATATGGTTAATTATGTGGTGAAATTTATCGTTGTCACACCGGAGATTGTCCCAAAATCAATTTCATAACCGCCGTTGCCTGATGTGCGGCACACACCGCAACTCTCGGTGCCATTAAGCCACAGCCATCCGCTATATCGCTTTTCTCATCTCCGCATAGGTAAAATCGGCTAATAACCTTTCTTGTGGTGATTTTATTTGCACTGTCTGTTCCTGCCATTCCTGAACCGGAAACCAAAATCACATTTTTCATATCGGAAAGCACCGTTTCCGTTATCATTGCCTTTTGGTCGGCTTTATCAAAGGCCTCGCAGATTATGCCGCATTCCGAAAAAATTTCCGGAATATTTTTCTCTGTAAGCTTTATGGAATGTGTTTCATACTCGCAGTACGGATTCACTCCCAAAAGCTGTTCTTTCAAAGCCTCCGCCTTATATCTTCCCAAATCCGCAACGCGGTATTGCTGGCGGTTAAGGTTTGTAACATCCACCCTGTCAAAATCCGCAAGGACAAGCTTTCCTATTCCCAGCCGTGCAAGAAAAAAGGCAATATTTGACCCAAGTCCTCCCAGCCCTGCAATTCCCACTGTGGCATTTATAAATTTTTCCTGAGCTTCTTTTCCGTGGCGTTCTATCAAAGCGTTAAAATATTCTTCCCTTGTCATATCAGCCGCCGCCCACAAAATTTACTATTTCCATGGAATCATCTTCTTTGACAACAACTTTGTCAAAGTCACTGCGTTTTACTATATCCCCGTTTAATTCAACCGCCACTCGCTGAACATTTAATCCCTGCTCTGTAACAATCTGAGCAACTGTTTTTTCCGCAGCCTCTGCCGGCTGACCGTTAATTTTTACCACAAAAACGCCTCCTTTTGTTGTACTTACAAAAAAACGGTATCACAAAGAAACCACACCCGAGGTGGTGTGCCCCTTCATAATACCGTCAATCTGCCTGTTATTATATCAGTTTACTGTAACATTGTCAAGACAAAACTACCTTTATCAATCCTCAAGTATATTCATAACCATACCTGTTATCATCTTGGGATAGAAATAGGTTGATTTCTGAGGCATTTTCTCTCCCTCAAGGGCAACGTCACGAATCTGTGTAACCTTTGTTGGGTTTAAAATAAACGCACACTGGAATTTGCCCTCACAAACACCCTCAACAGCCTCGTCAAATATTTTTGTATATGTGAGGTTTATCTGGTTTGCCATATTTTCTTTGTCTATACCCAAAATATTTTCAAGGATAAGGCTGTGGAGAACCGTTACGTCCAGCTCTCTTGTAGGCTTGCTCATGTTTGGCAGCATTTTATCAAGGTTAAAAGCATTTTTCAGCATTAAAATTTTGTTTGTCTTTCCAACATAACCGAATGCCTTTCTGTTGTCACGGAAAAGGTCGTGGAGAATATTTTCCATTTCTGAAATATCCTCGCAGTCGGTAATCTTAAAGTTTTCCTCGCATTTTTTGAGAAAAGCTTCCTCGTCAAAGTTTTCCAAATCTCTTACAAGCCTGTGTGTCGGGAAAACCTTAAGTCCCGGGTGTTCCATATCTGCAAGGAAAATCATCTGATAGTCAACACCGTCGCCCTCTTTTGCAAGACCGTTTTCACGGCAGTAGTTTCTGTAGTTGAGAGCTGTTTCATAGCGGTGATGACCGTCGGCAATGTAGATTTTTCTGTCATTAAAATCAGATGTAATCTTTTCTATTACCTTAGGGTCTGTCAATGTCCAAAGCCTGTGAGTAATTCCCTGACCGTCTGTAAACTCCTGACACTCCATATCCTTTGTTTTCTTCTCAACCGTATTCATTGTTGTATGTGTGTCGTCTATGTAAAGTCCGTATATCTGACTGAAATTGCAGTTTGTGGCTTTCATCAGGTTCAATCTGTCCTCTTTAGCCTTTGAGAGTGTAAACTCGTGAGGCAAAACTATACCCTTTGAAAACTCTTCCAGCTTCAAACAGAGAATAAGACCTTTTATGCACACTCTTTTTCCTTTGTGGTCGAATTCTTCCTCGTAAACATAAATGGCAGGCTTTTCATCTCTCTTTAAAATTCCCTTTTCGAGCCAGTCATTCAATGTATTTTTCGCTTCTTCATAAGGATTTTCGCCTTTTGGAAGCTCAAGTCTAATAATGTTATAAGGATTTTCCTTTATAAATTCTTCTCTTTCGCTGTCGCTTATAATGTCGTAAGGAGGACAGCAAAGCTTTCCTATATTTCCTGCTTTTTCCACATCAAAACGCAATCCTCTGAACGGTCTTACCTGTGCGATAAGTCATTTCCCCTTTACAAATATATTCTAAAACTGAGCCATTTCAGTTATTATATCACGCAAAAGAGAATTTGACAACGCAAAATTTGGGGTTTATAATTATAAAGAAGTAATTTTAAAAGAGGGACGTTTATATGATAACAAATTTTCACACCCACGTTTACCCCGACAACATAGCAAAAAAAGCTATAGAGTCTGTCGGCAATTATTACGGAATTAAAATGGAGCTGGACGGCTCTGTTCAGTCCCTTTTGACCGACTGCCAAAAGGCAGGCATTGACCGTGCCGTTGTCCTGGGCGTTGCAACGGTCGCACCTCAGGTGCAAAGCATAAACAATTACGTTGCTTCCCTTTGCAGTGAACATAAAGAGCTTGTAGGTTTCGGAACTATACATTCTGAAATGGAAAATCCCGAAACAGAAATAGAGAGAATGGTTTCTCTTGGACTTAAAGGCATAAAAATCCACCCCGACACCCAGCACATAAACATTGACGAGGAAAAAATGTTTAAGGTTTACGATATGATAAGAGGAAAGCTTCCCATTCTTTTCCACTGCGGTGATTATAGGTACGGATATTCAAGGCCTGAAAGACTTGCGAGGGTTTTGGATAACTTCCCCGGCCTTACTGTCATAGCCGCCCACTTCGGAGGCTGGAGCCTTTGGGATTTAGCGGCGGAATACCTTGTGGGCAGGGATTGTTATTTGGACTGTTCAAGCTCTACAATGTATTTGGGCAGAAAAAGAAGCCGTGAGCTTATAAAAGAGTACGGTGCGGAAAGAATTTTGTTCGGCACGGATTTTCCCATGTGGAACGCATTCGGGGAAATCGGAAGAATAAAGGACTTGGATTTAAGCCAAGAGGAAACAGAGCTTATTATGAACGGCAACGCCGCAAGAATATTAGGCGATTAATTTTTTAATAAAAAAATCAAAAGACACAGCAAAAAGGTAATTTGCGTTTTAAGTCAAACTAACCTGATTGCTGTGTCTTTATTTTTATTCTTCCGAAGAAACAAGCAAATTAAGCTGTTCTCCCTGCTCCTCTTCTGTGGGTATTGCCCCCATAGACGGAATTGTTTTTATTTTAAATCGTTTTTCATTTTTAAATGTTCCCGCCACGTACTTATTAACCGTCATAAGCCTGTGACCTTTCTTCTGCTTCATAACCGCAACACCCTGTGTTGTTCTTGAGGTTTTCAAAGCAATATCGGAAGTATTTACAATAAGCAGTCTGCCCGATGAGGAAGACAAAAGAATTTCTCCCTCTTCTGTCAAAAATTCCATATCCGCAAGAGGTGCTTTGTCGCTGTAAGCGTTTGCAAGCTTCTTTCTGTTTGTCTTTGTGGCATAGCTTTCAAGGGGAACCTTTCCCAGCTTGCCGTTTTCATAGGCAAAAATCAAAAAGCCCTTATAGTCTTTTGTGACAACCATTTTGACGGCAGTTTCCTCCTCGTCCATAGAAAGCTTTGCAGGGATATACTCGCCCAAAACGCTTGCCTTTGTGTCGCCGAAGTCGTTGGCTTTCGCCTTATAAACCTGACATTTATTTGTAAAGAACAAAAGGTCACAGCCGTTTGTTCCCTCCACAACCTCGGAAATCTCGTCACCGTCCTTAAGCTTCTGTTCTCCGCTCATTCTCAGAGAAAGGGGAGTTATTTTCTTAAAGTATCCCTCTTTGGTAAAGAAGAAGTTTACCGCATAGTCGGGAATTTCCTCTGCCTCTTCCACATAATTTGTTTCGTCCTCATAGATTATAAGACTCTTTCTGGGCTTGCCGTACTTTTCCGCAACATCTTTTAATTCTTTAATGATTATATTTTTAATCTTTGTCTTGCTTTTGAGAATAGAGTCAAGCTCGGCAATCTCTTTTTCAAGGTCCTCAATCTCTTTGGTTCTCTTCAAAATGTACTCACGGTTCAAATGACGAAGCTTTATTTCAGCCACATATTCCGCCTGAATTTGGTCGATACCAAAGCCAATCATAAGGTTTGGCACAACCTCGTCTTCTTCTTCAGTTTCCCTTACAATCTTTATAGCCTTGTCTATATCCAAAAGAATAACTTCAAGACCTTTCAAAAGATGAAGCTTATCTGTTTTCTTACCAAGCTCAAAATAGGTACGGCGTCTTATGCACTCAATGCGGAAAGCTGTCCACTCGTTAAGCAAATCCTTAACGCCCAGCACACGGGGAACTCCGCCGATAAGCACATTGAAATTACAGGAAAAGCTGTCCTCTAAGGTAGTAAAGCGGAAAAGCTTTGCCATAAGCTTGTCGGGGTCAACGCCTCTTTTTAAATCTATGGTGATTTTTAAGCCGTCCCGTCCTGTTTCGTCACGGATATCGGAAATTTCCTTTACCTTTCCCCCTTTAACCAAATCTATAACCTTTTCAATTATAGCTTCGCAGGTAGTTGTGGGCGGTATGGCGGTTATGTCAATACAGTTGGCACTTTTATCATAAGCATATGTTGACCTTACCTTTATACTGCCCTTTCCCGTTTGGTACACGTCGCTTATGACCTTTTCATCATAAATTATCTGTCCGCCGCCGATAAAATCAGGGGCAGGTAAGGTTGATTTTATATCGTGGTCAGGATCTTTTATGAGAGCCGCTGTGGTTTCGCATATTTCTTTCAGGTTAAAGGAACAAATACTTGAAGCCATACCAACCGCAATACCCGTATTGGCGTTTACCAAAACCGACGGAAATGTTGCCGGCAAAAGGGTAGGTTCTTTCATTGTATTGTCGTAGTTGTCAATAAAATCAACTGCATCCTTGTCTATATCACGGAACAGCTCGTTGCATATAGCGTCAAGCTTTGCCTCTGTATATCTCGAAGCCGCCCACGCCATATCACGGCTGTAAAATTTACCGAAGTTTCCCTTAGAGTCAACATAAGGGTGAAGCAATGCTTCATAGCCACGGGACAAACGCACCATAGTATCATAAATAGCCGAATCACCGTGGGGATTTAATTTCATGGTAGCACCCACAATATTGGCGGATTTTGTTCTCGCCCCTGTAAGCAGTCCCATTTTGTACATGGTATAAAGCAACTTTCTGTGTGAGGGCTTAAAGCCGTCTATTTCCGGAATTGCTCTGGACAGAATAACGCTCATTGCATAGGGCATATAGTTTTCCTCTATTGTGGAAACTATTTTCTGTTCAACAACCTTGCCGGCTCCCTCAATAACGCCTTTTATGCGTTCTGTATTTTCTTTATTTGAACTTCTTTTTCGTGAAGCCAACTCTTTTCCCCCTTTTTTCTTTTATATAAACATTCTTTTGTTACAACCCATTTTTAACATAATCATGCAAAACCTACTTAAATGTAAGAATAGCAATCTAACCGCCAAAAGAAACCTTTGCCCGCCGCACAAACGAATGGTGACCTCTAAACGGAAGCTATCCAAGGCGGAACTAAAATAAACAAGGCGGAGATAAAAAATCAACTTACGTCAAGGTCGTCAACATATTCACTGCCGTGTTCTACTATAAAATCTTTTCTACCCTGTAGGTTGTCACCAAGAAGAATGTCGAAAATTTCCGCTGTCTTTTCCACATCATCGGGCATGACCTTTATAAGCCGTCTGGTGGCAGGATTCATGGTGGTAAGGCTCATCATGTCAGCCTCGTTCTCACCAAGTCCCTTGCTTCGCTGAACGGTGAATTTTTCTTTTCCTATCTCGTTTAGATACTTTTCCTTTTCAGCCTCTGTATAGGCAAAATAAATCTGATTTTTCGTGGTTATCTCGTAAAGGGGAGATTCTGCAATAAACACTTTACCCTCTTTTATAAGTGTGGGAGTAAGACGGTAAAGCATTGTAAGCACCAATGTTCTAATCTGAAAACCGTCTACGTCCGCATCGGTACAGATTATAACCTTGTTCCATCTTAAAAGATTTATATCAAACACGGAAAGATTCTTGTTTGACTTTGTCTTTACCTCAACGCCGCAGCCTAATACTTTCAGCAAATCGGTTATAATGTCGTTTTTGAAAATTTTGTCGTAATCCGCTTTCAGGCAGTTTAATATTTTACCTCTGATTGGAATTATAGCCTGAAAGTCAGGGTTTCTTGCCTGCTTGCAGGCACCGAGAGCCGAGTCACCCTCAACAATAAAAAGCTCTCTTTCCTTTACGTCCTTGCTTCGGCAGTCCACAAACTTCGCAACACGGTTTGTAATATCCATATTGCTGGTTAGGTTTTTCTTTATGTTGAGCCTTGTTTTCTCCGCATTTTCACGGCTTCTCTTGTTGATAAGCACCTGATTGCAGACCTTTTCGGCTTCTATGGGATTTTCAATAAAATATATTTCAAGCTGATGACGGAGAAACTCCACCAAAGCGTCCTGTATACCCTTGTTTGTGATAGCCTTTTTGGTTTGGTTTTCGTAAGATGTCATAGTAGAAAAAGACGAAATAACTATAACCAAGCAGTCCTCAACATCTGTAAAATTTATTTTGCTTTCGCTTTTGTTGTACTTGTTGTTTTGCTTCAAAAAGCTGTCAATCTGATACACAAAGGCATTTTTAACTGCTTTTTCGGGAGCACCGCCGTATTCCAGCCAGCTTGAATTGTGATAATATTCACTGCAAGCCACACGATTGGAAAAAGCACAGGCAACATTCGCCTTAAATTTATACTCGGGCTTGTCATCACGGTCGCGTACATATCTTTCAGTCTGCCAATTCTGAACAGAAGAAATACCGTCGTCGCCCACAAGCTCTTTAACATGGTCCAAAATACCGTTTTCGTAATTAAAGCTTGTTTCCTCAAAGGATTTTCCCTTTTGCTCTCTGAAAATAAAGTTAATTCCCGCATTGACAATTGCTTGTCTTTTCATTACATCGAGAAAATACTCGCTTTTAACGTCTATATCCGTAAAAACATCAAGGTCAGGCTTCCATTTAATTTTAGTACCCGTATCCTTTTTATTGTAAGTTTCCTTTTTTAGACCGCCGATATTCTCACCCTTTTCAAAGTGCAGAGTATAACGCATACCGTCACGTCTTATGTCAACGTCCATATATTCGGAAGCAAACTGAGTAGAGCAAAGTCCCAGACCGTTTAAACCAAGAGAAAACTCATAGTTTTCACCCTCGTTATTGTTGTATTTACCGCCTGCATACATTTCGCAGAAAACCAGTTCCCAGTTGTAACGCTGTTCATTGTTGTTAAAGTCAACGGGAATACCTCTTCCGTGGTCCTCAACCTCAAAAGAGCCGTCACTGTACTTGGTAACGGTAATTTCCTTGCCGTAGCCCTCTCTTGCCTCGTCTATGGAATTTGAAAGTATCTCAAAAACAGAATGCTGACAGCCCTCAATACCGTCAGAACCGAATATAACCGCAGGTCTTTTTCTTACCTTATCAGCACCTTTTAAGGCCGTAATACTGTCATTGCCGTATTCGGCATTCACCTTTTTCCTTGCCATACTTACCTTCCTTATTTTTTAATTCCGCCTTGGAAGTATTTGCAATAACAGCTAACTTCCTTTATGCGGCGGTTTTAACTTATTTTTATCATTTAGATTCTATTTGTTCCTACCTGAAAAAGGCAGTTCTTATAATTAACACCTATATATGTCGGGCGATTTTTTTAACTCCGACTTGCAAAGCTTTCTTCTAAAAATAAACTTCATTTCAAGTCGGACGAAACCTTATTTTTATATCCGCCCTGTATAACTTTGCTATAAAATTAACACCTACATATGTCGGGCGATTTTTTTAATTCCGACTTGCAAAGCTTTCTTCTAAGAATAAACTTCATTTCAAGTCGGGCGAAACGTATTTCTAAATCTTTGGAGTGGTTCGCTCTCGATTAACTTCTATTAACTTAATAATAAAAATTTATTTCTTCTTTCCTTTTTTCTCGGAATTTCCCTGTAATTTCAGAATCTTATCCCTCAGATATGCGGCGTGTTCAAATTCAAGCATCTTCGCCGCCGCTTTCATCTCTTTTGTAAGCTCGTCAATAAGCTTCTGCTTTTCAGCCTTAGAAAGCTTATTAAACTTCTTCTCGGTGGTTTCTCCCTTTGAAGAAATCTCCAAAACATCGGAAACCTTTTTAACTATAGTTTTGGGAACAATTCCGTGTTCCTCGTTATATTTATTCTGTATTTCACGGCGGCGGTTGGTTTCCCTAATGGCGTTTGCCATAGAGTCCGTAACGCTGTCGGCGTACATTATAACCTCGCCGTGTGCGTTTCTTGCCGCACGTCCTATAATCTGAATAAGTGACCTTTCGCTTCTCAAAAATCCTTCTTTATCAGCGTCAAGAATTGCAACCAGAGAAACCTCGGGAATATCCAAGCCCTCTCTCAAAAGGTTAATTCCCACCAAAACGTCGAACTCGCCCAAACGCAAATCACGGACAATCTCCATTCGCTCAACCGTATCTATATCGTGGTGCATATACCTTACCTTTATGCCCATTGTTTCAAAATATGCAGTCAAGTCCTCTGCCATTTTTTTGGTGAGGGTGGTCACAAGAACCCTTTCCTTTTTCTCCGTTCTCATGTTTATCTCTGAAATAAGGTCATCAATCTGACCCTCAACGGGACGCACGGAAATAAGGGGGTCTAAAAGTCCCGTAGGTCTGATAATCTGCTCCGCAATTACCGAGCTTTTCTCCTTTTCCAAATCTCCGGGAGTCGCACTTACAAACACTGCCTGATTTATCCTGTCGTAAAACTCCGAAAAATTCAAAGGTCTGTTGTCAAAAGCCGAGGGCAAACGGAAACCGTACTCAACAAGGCTTTCCTTTCTCGCCCTGTCCCCTGCGTACATTCCCCTTACCTGAGGCAGTGTAACGTGGGATTCGTCCACAAATAGCAAAAAGTCCTTTGGAAAATGGTCTAACAGAGTAAACGGTGCTGAGCCGGGTTCTCTCCCGGACAAAACTCTCGAATAGTTTTCAATTCCCGTACAAAAGCCTATTTCCATAAGCATTTCAATGTCGTACCTTGTTCTCTGCTCTATTCTCTGAGCCTCCAAAAGCTTTCCCTGCTTTCTGAAAAACTCCAGACGCTCCTCCAGTTCTCTTTCCAGCTCTTTTACAGCCGTCTGCATTTTTTCCTTTGATACAATATAGTGGGAAGCAGGATAAATTGCGGCGTGCTTTAGAACAGAAATAAGCTCTCCGGTCAATGGATTTATCTCACTTATTCTGTCTATCTCGTCGCCGAAAAATTCCACACGGATTATTTTATCTCCAGATGAAGCAGGGAAAATTTCCAAAACATCGCCCCGAACACGAAACTTGTTTCTCACAAAGTTTATGTCGTTTCTCTCATACTGGATTTCCACAAGCTTTTTGATAATCTCATCACGGCTTTTTTCCATGCCCGGACGAAGTGAAATAACCATGTTTCGGTAATCAATAGGATCTCCCAAGCTGTAAATACAGGAAACCGAGGAAACAATTATAACGTCACGTCTTTCCGCCAACGCAAGGGTTGCACTGTGCCTAAGCTTATCTATTTCATCATTAATTGAACTGTCTTTTTCTATATATGTGTCGGTATTTGCGATATATGCCTCCGGCTGGTAATAGTCGTAATAGGACACAAAATATTCAACAGCGTTTTCGGGGAAAAATTCCTTAAACTCTGAACAAAGCTGTGCCGCCAAGGTTTTATTGTGAGCAAGCACCAATGTAGGGCGGTTCACTCTTTCTATAATATTAGCCATAGTAAAGGTTTTTCCCGAGCCTGTAACACCAAGCAAGGTTTGCTCCTTATGACCTGCGTTTATGCTGTCAACAAGTTTATCAATAGCCGCCGGCTGGTCACCTGTAGGTTTATACGGTGAGTGTAGTTTAAAATCGCCCATATCAGCACCTCTTTTAATATACGCAAAGAACAAATGTTCGTTTTGTTTTATATTACACCCTGAAAAAGACTTTGTCAATGTTTTAGTATATCACAAACATATTATTTTTACAAATATTTAATAAAATACTGTTTTTGATATTATAAAACCAACACACACCGGCAAAATTACACCTAAAAAAACTCTTGACAAACAAATACAATGCTGATATAATACTAAAGGTAACTTACCAATGAGTGTGTTTACGGGCCATTAGCTCAGTTGGTTAGAGCAACCGGCTCATAACCGGTTGGTCCGGGGTTCGAGTCCCTGATGGCCCACCAAAAACGGCAGTTTTCTTTTGAAAGCTGCCGTTTTTATTTTTTATATAAACTTTATTATATCTCTATATATATTATGAATATAAAGAAAAAATACCCCTCGGCTCTCACCGAGGGGTAAATCATCAAAAAGCATTAAGTTTTCACTTAATTATGTACTTACTTAGAATTTAATTATTTTGTAGCTTTCTTTCTTGCGAAAATTACTACACCAGCTGCCATAAGAGCTACTACAACGAGAGCGATAGCTGTTGTTGTTTGACCTGTCTGCTGTGAACCGCCTGCAGGAGCCTCAGTTGTTGCAGCTGCTGTTGTGGAAGCAGTTGTACCCTCTGAAGGATCTGTTGTACCCTGTGAAGGCTCTGTTGCCTCTGAAGATTCAGATGGGTCTGTTGTTGGCTCTGAAGACTCAGAAGGTTCTGAAGACTCTGATGGCTCTGAAGACTCAGAAGGTTCTGAAGACTCAGAAGGCTCTGAAGACTCTGATGGCTCTGAAGACTCTGATGGCTCTGAAGACTCAGAAGGTTCTGAAGACTCTGATGGCTCTGTCTCGATAGGTGTGCCGCCTGATACAGTAAAGCTAAAGTCATTAATATATGCTTCGTTTACTCCGCCTTCAACAAATGGAGGTGCAACTTCTTCAGCACCGCTATGGAAGTCCTTTTCATCTGTGTAAACTCTGCCCTCTTCAGCACCAACGGCAAAAACAACCTTGCTGAGATCTTCTATGTCTTCCTTTGCTGTAAATGTCAAAACTGCCATTCTGCATTGATCATCATTTAATGATACGTTTAAACCATCAAGGATTGAGAAATTAAACTTATATTCTCCGTATTTCCTACCCTCACCAGCATTACGTAAACCAATTATTATTTGTTCATTGCCATAAAACGCAAGTCCTGGGAATGTTTTCTTTTTGTACTCGTTAAATTCTTTACCCTCAAGTTCCTTTGGGTTTACAGTAGAGAATTTAGAACTGTCAAAATAAATTGTGAACTGACCACTCTGCCATGCATGCAAGCCAGAATCGATAGCCAATGTAACAGTTACACTCTCACCTTCTTTAAGGCACATATTCTCTCCGCCTGTAGCTTCCACTTCAAACTTAGACTGGTCACTATAAGCTGCACTTGCAGATGTGATACCTACAACACAAAGTGATGCAAGCATGAAGATTGCGAGCATTACGCTCATGATTTTCTTAGACATGATTTTTTCTTCCTCCTTATTTTTTCTATTCTAAGTACGTCATTCTAAGCATTTGTATTATACAATACAGGTAACAAATTTGTCAACACCATTTATATTTTTTCTATGTACAAAACGGAGAATTTATCTGAGATTAATTTAAAAAACTGATTTATATGCACAAAACATTTATTTTGTAATTAAAAAATTACAAAATGATTACAATTTTAAAGAAAAAAGGTAACATTAATTACTATGTGATTAAATCACTGGATTTTTTTGCCTTTTGTGTGTATTATATAGTCATGAAAACAAACCATAATAAAAACAAAATATAAAGGAGAGAAATTACTATGTCAGTATTAAAAATAACACAAAACAATTTTGAAACAGAGGTATTAAAATCAGATAAACCAGTTTTGATTGATTTTTGGGCTTCTTGGTGCGGACCTTGCAGAATGCTTTCACCTGTTGTTGACGAAATTGCAGAGGAAAATCCTCATATTAAGGTGGGAAAAATAAATGTTGACGAAGAGGGAGACTTGGCTGCTTCTTTCGGAGTTATGAGTATCCCTACTTTGGTAGTTATTAAAAACGGTCAGGTGGTAAACCAGTCAGTAGGAGTAGTACCAAAGCAAAAAATTCTTGCAATGCTTTGATTTATTTTCTATACTTCACATACAATAGATAATAGAATGGAGTGAACGCCGTGTATGATGTTATAATTGTAGGAGCAGGACCTGCCGGAATGTCTGCCGCTCTTTATACCTTAAGAGCAAATCTTTCCACACTTGTTATCGGAAAAGACGGAGGAGCCTTGGAGCAAACCGACAAAATTGAAAACTACTTCGGAACGGGCGGCGTTATCTCAGGCAAAGAACTGCTGGAAAAGGGACGGCTTCAGGTAGAAAATCTCTCAGGTGAATTTCTTACAGAAGAGGTCGTTGCAATTGAATGGGCTGAAAGTTTTACAGTTTCAACACAGTCAAACAAGTACGACGCAAAAGCCGTAATTATTGCAACAGGAAATAAGAGAAATACCGCCAAGATAAAAGGGCTCGACCGTCTTGAAGGCAAAGGGGTAAGCTACTGTGCAGTATGCGATGCATTCTTTTATAAAGGAAAAGATGTGGGAATTTTAGGAAGCGGAGAATACGCACTCCACGAGGCTATGGCTTTGAACGGTCTTGTTAATTCTATAACGGTCTTCACAGACGGAAAGGAAATTTCCGCAGAGTTTCCGTCGGATATGAAAATTGTAACTGAACCGGTTGATGAAATTACCGGGGAAGAAAAGGTTTCCGGAGTCAGAACAAAAGACGGAAGCGAATATAAGCTTGACGGAGTATTTGTTGCATTGGGAACCGCAGGGGCAGGCGAGCTTGCCAGAAAATTAGGACTCCCTGTTGAAAACAACAGAATATCGGTAAACCCCGACAAATCCACAATGATACCCGGCATTTTTTCCGCAGGAGATTGTATCGGCGGAGTTTTACAGATTGCCACAGCAGTGGGAGAAGGAGCAGAAGCCGCATTGTCCGCAATAAAATATTTAAAAAGTCTTAATAAATAACGTTGTTATATAAAAATCCGCAGTGATTAATTCACCGCGGATTTTTTTGCCTGATATGATTTTAATAATAACGAACAAGTGAAATTACCGTTCCCAAAATTGAAAGGGATTCTGTTATAATAGGCTCAAAGCTTTCGTTTTCAGGCTGAAGACGAAAATGTCCGTTTTCCTTATAGAACCTTTTCACCGTTGCCTCGTCATCTATAAGAGCAACAACAATATCTCCGTTTTCAGCTACATTAGTCTTATTAACTATTACTATATCTCCGTCAAGTATTCCGGCATTTATCATACTTTCTCCGGAAATACGCAAAGCAAAAAGCTCTCTGCCCCGTCGTAATTCCTCACTTACCGGTATATAGCTTTCTATTTCCTCCACTGCTAAAATGGGCAGTCCGGCAGTAACCTTTCCCAAAAGCGGAATTTGTGCGGTGGGCCCTGTTTTATTAATTTTTATACAGCGATTGCAGCCTTTTTCTCTTTCTATAAGCCCTCTGCTTTCAAGAGTTTTCAGATGCAAATGAACAGTGGATGTAGAGTGCAGTCCGGTTGCTTCACATATTTCTCTCACAGAGGGAATACGCCCCTCGGAAGAACATGATAAAAGATAGTCATATACAAGTTTACAGCTTTTTCCTAATGGTTTCATTCTAACAACCTCCATTCTTGCTTTTTAATTATAACACATAACAGCATAAAATGCAAACATTTGTTTTAAAAAATCTTTTAAATTTGATAGATTTTTTGTTGACACTTATGAAACATTATGTTATTATAAAAATAAGTTAGTGATAACTAACTATGTATTTATCGTAAAATCCATTTAGCACATATAAAGCACGCAACGGTTAGTCTTATCAAACTAATTAACAGGGAGGAAATATAATGAGTATCGTTATAATAGGCGGAAACGAGTGTATGGCCTGTCAGTATGAAACCATATGTAAAAATCACGGGTGCAAGGCAAAGGTATTTACCAAGGAAAGCGGTATGCTTAAAAAGAAACTGGGCAAACCCGACCTTATGGTACTTTTTACCTCTACTGTATCTCATAAAATGGCTATGTCTGCCTGCAAGGAAGCAAAGAAAAGCAACATTCCCTTTTGCAGATGCAGCACCAGCAGTGCAACAGCTCTCCATGACCTGCTTTGCCGCCATATTAAAGGTGTTAAAGCATGAGCGAACTGCTGCTTATTGAGCATTGTTCTCCCACATTGGCAAGAATAAAAACCGCAAATCTTTTTAGCTGCACATATAAAGATATCGACACCCTTTTTTGCTTTTTGAAATACTGGAACAACGTTCTGAATTCAAAAGGAGTATATTTAAAGTTAATGAAAGCAAAAGACCGCAGGGCTTTAATTTACGTTTTCAGAAAATCAAAACTTATGGAAGATTTGAAAGACGTCTCTGTTAAAAAGAATCTTGAAAACTTCGGCTACAATACAGAAAACTTAACACATATTTTCAGACATTTAAAGAAAAGAATATGCAGTGAAAAGGAGTTTCCCCACGAAATAGGATTCTTTTTAGGTTATCCGCCAAAAGATGTTATCGGATTTATAGAAAACAGAGGAAAAAATTTTAAATACAGCGGATGCTGGAAAGTGTACGGAAACGTTGCGGAAGCGGAAAGAAAATTTAATATGTATAAAAAGTGCAAAGATGTATATAAAAAGGTATACAGCTGCGGTAAAACGGTAAATATGCTGACAGTTCCCGTGAGATAATAATTAACTAAAAAACATCTTTTTATTGTAAGAACAGGCGGAATGTGATATTATCATATTGATATAGCCTGAAACGCTATACCCAGTTCTACTTTAAAAGGAGATGTAAAAATGCCTTATATTCAGACAAAAACAAACATACCTGTAACAGAAGAACAGGAAATAAAGCTTAAAACAGAGCTTGGAAAAATTATTGAGCTTTACCCGGGAAAAACCGAAAGCAGACTTATGCTGGGCTTTGAGGATAACTGCCGTCTTTGGTTTGCAGGGAAAAACGATACTCCAATTGCCTTTATTCAGGTAATGCTTTTCGGAAAAGAGGTAAACAGAGGCGGTGCAGATAAGCTTACCCCTGCTATTTCAAAGCTTTTTAAAGATATTCTTAATATAGAAAGCAACAAAATTTATATAAATTACAGTGCCTTTGAAAATTGGGGCAGCTGCGGTGCAAATTTTTAATTGAGGGGAAATTATGAAATATTTTATTGCCTCGGATATACACGGTTCCGCTTTTTACTGCGAAAAAATGCTCAAAGCTTTTGAGAAAGAAAAGGCGGATAAAATTCTTTTGCTTGGAGATATTCTGTATCACGGGCCGAGAAATGACCTGCCGAAAAATTATGCACCCAAAGAAGTTATAGCAATGCTTAATCCTTTGAAAGACAAAATTTTCTGCGCCAGAGGAAACTGCGACACTGAGGTTGACCAAATGGTTTTGGATTTTCCCATACTGGCGGAATATTGCCTTATTTGTGAAAAAGGTAAAATTATATTTGCCACTCACGGTCACAAATATAATCTAAAGGATAAGCCAAACCTTGAAAAAGGCTCGGTTCTTCTCCACGGTCATACCCATGTACCGGCCTGTGAAAAAACCGAAACATTTACCTATATAAATCCCGGTTCAGTTTCAATACCAAAGGAAAACAGTCACCACGGGTATATGACATTGGAAGACGGCGTTTTTTTGTGGAAATCCTTGGAAGACGATTCTTTCGCAGAAACATTAAAAGAATTCAGCTTATAAAATGCAATAGGTTCTATAGCAAATGTTGGGCAAAAATTTTGGGATTCCAAAGGGACACTGTCCCTTTGGCAGGCGGTTTGGAGGACAGCGTCCTCCAAGATTTTAAAATGCAGCCAAAAACAGTCCGGTGAACTGTTTTTGGCTGTGAACTCACGTTAGTGTTCACGATAACTATTTATCTCAACTTTACTTTTTACACAACTATTTACAAAGAACCATTCAAGAAACATAGTCAGAGCTTTTCTGTCTGTGTTTCTTATTTTTTAAAGGGGTGAAATTATGATAAAAACATCTTACGGGTGTTTTTCTTCCAGCTGGGAGGGAGAATATCTTACTATGCTTAAATTTTTGGGAAACCCTGAAGCTGAGGGAGATTTTTCTCTGTCATCTCAGGATAATGAATTAAAAATACAGCTTGAGGAGTATTTTTCGGGGAAAAGAAAAAGCTTTTCTGTCCCCTTAAAACCAAAGGGAACCGCCTTTCAGGAAAAAGTATGGAAAGAGCTTTTAAAAATTCCCTGCGGAGAAGTAAAAACCTACGGAGAAATCGCAAAAGCTTTGGGAAATCCAAAAAGTGCAAGGGCTGTAGGTTTAGCCTGCAACAAAAATCCCATAATTATTTTGATACCATGTCACCGTGTCGTAGGCAAAAACGGAAACCTTACCGGCTATGCCTGCGGTTTGGACATGAAAAAATATCTGCTTTCTATAGAAAATTCCCAAGACAAAACCTAACCGATTATATGTTGACAACACTACTGCCTGCTATTATAATAGTGACGTAATGTCATATGACAGTTTGTCGTATTATGTCATAACAAGGAAGGCGGTAAAATATGATTAAAAGCACTTTTTTAAATCTCCCCAATGAAAAGAGGGAAAGAATTATACGAGAGGTAAAAAGAGAATTTGCTCTGTATCCTGTAGATAAAATTTCCATAAACAGGATAATACAAAGGGCAAATATTTCCAGAGGCAGTTTTTATCAGTATTTTGACGATAAGACAGACCTTATAACCGTCGTCACCGGAGAATTTTCGGATTTTCTGTATAATGCAATTTCAAATTCAATGAAAAACAGCAAAGGAGACGTTTTTCAGCTCCCCATTGATATTTTTAAAAGCACAATGGAATTTGTCCAAATGGGAAACAATTTTTCAATTTACAAAAATCTCTTTGCCAATATCAAGGCAAACGGCGAAGACCTGTCCGATTATTTCAGCTGTCTCAGCCGTGAAAAGCTAAAAAAGCTTGACGAAATGATAAACCGCACCTACAAAAATATGAATGAGAAAGAATCCATGGCACTGAAAGAAATTTTGCTTTTGATATCGAGAGGAGCTGTTTTTGACGTATTTGCAAGAGGAAAGGACATAAAAATCGTTGAAAATGCGTTAAAAACAAAAATAGAACTTCTGAAAAGATGTACCGGAGAGGAGCATATAAATGGTTAAGTTCAGCGTAAAAAAGCCTCTGACAGTTTTTGTTGCGGTTATTCTTGTACTTGTTCTGGGAGCAACTGCCTATTTTGAAATGACGCCGGATTTGCTTCCCAATTTAGATTTTCCTTACGCCATTGTAATTACAACATATCCCGGAGCCAGTCCGGAACAGGTGGAAACCACTGTTACCAAGCCATTGGAGCAGTCTATGGCAACCCTTGACAAGATTAAAAACGTCACCTCAACTTCCTCGGAAAATTATTCAATGATAATGATGGAGTTTTCCGATGACGCAAACATGGACAGCATAACCGTGGATATAAGAGGAAACATAGACAAGGTAAAGGGATATTGGCCCGACGAGGTATCAACTCCTATACTTATGAAAATAAATCCCAATATGCTTCCAGTTACCGTGGCGGCGGTAAGCTATGAGGGTAAGGACAATGCGGAATTGTCCGCTTTTATAAATGAAAGTCTTATGAACAATCTTGAGGGCGTTGAAGGCGTCGCTTCGGTAAGCACATCGGGTTTGCTTGAACAAGGCGTAAACGTTATTATATCTCAGGAAAAGATTGACAAAGTCAACACGAAAATACAAAATGCCTTAGAGGGTAAATTTGACGAGGCAAGAGAAGAAATAGACGACGCCCGTTCCCAGGTGGAAAGCGGACTTTCTCAGGCAGAAAGCGGTAAAACTCAACTTTCCTACAGCAAAAGCCAGCTTGAAGAAAAAGAACAGGAAGCAAAACAGCAGCTTCAGCAGGCTCAGACAGAGCTTGATACACAAAAACAAGAGCTTGCTTCCGCAAAGCTTCAGCTTATTGAGGGGATAAAGGAAATTGAAAGTCAAAAAGAAAATTTCAATATAATTTACACTCAGGTTTCCATTATAGTTGAGTCGAAGAATCAGTTATACGCTGAAAGAGAACAGCTTTCAGTTAAACTTGAAGAACTTACTCAGGAAGGCTTGGGCGACTCTGAGGAAGCATTGAATATAAAAAACCGAATAGATGAGATTGACGGACAGTTTGAGGCGGTAAATAAAATTCTTGAACCTCTGGGCTACTCCGTAGATTCAATTGATGAAGCGTCAACATATCTTCAACAGCAGATTGAGAACCTTACTGCGGCTGAAGCAGAGCTTCAAAAGCAACTTGAACTTGCACAGCAGGGGGAAACCACCCTACAGCAGGCTGAAAAGGAACTGGAAACTCAGAAAAACAACGTTAATTCTCAAATTCAGTCGGGAAAAAATCAGCTGCTTGACGCCGAAAACAAGTTAAACGATACAATAAATCAGTTAAATCAGGCTAAAAGCCAACTGGACTCCTCTTCTTCAGAAATAGATTTGCAGGAAGAACAGGCACTTGACGGAGCAGACGTAAGCAAAGCCATAACCATGGATATGGTCTCCTCTATTCTTGCGGCACAGAATTTTTCC
Source organism: uncultured Clostridia bacterium (assembly GCA_944380855.1). Taxonomy (GTDB): domain Bacteria; phylum Bacillota; class Clostridia; order Oscillospirales; family Acutalibacteraceae; genus Limousia. Next base: position 33,693 of record CALWIW010000018.1, read on the forward strand.
ATGCCCTCGGGATATGTCAGCGACGAAGAGGGTACACAATATCTTGTCAGAGTCGGCGATACATTTTCCGATGTTGAGGAAATGGCAAATCTTCAGCTTTTTGGTATGGGAATAGAGGGACTTGACCCCATAAAGATTTACGATGTTGCGGATGTATTTATTTCCGACAATTCAAATGAGATTTTTACAAAAATCAACGGTTCTGACGGAGTGCTTTTAAGCTTTACAAAACAGTCAAACTACGCCACAGCAGACGTATCCGACAATGTTTCCGAAAGATTTTCACAGCTTTCACAAAATTACCCGGGTTTATCCTTTGTTACACTTATGAGTCAGGGCGATTATATCCATCTTATTATTGACGGTGTAATAAACAATATGGTTTTGGGAGCGATTTTCGCAATCCTTGTGCTTTTGTTTTTCCTTAAAGATATAAAGCCCACATTGGTTATAGCCGTTTCAATCCCCATAAGCATAATTTTTGCCGTGGTGCTTATGTATTTCAGCGGAATAACCCTTAACATGATTTCTCTTTCCGGCTTGGCGATAGGCGTGGGTATGCTTGTGGATAACTCGGTAGTTGTTATAGAAAATATCTACAGGCTTAGAAATTTGGGAGTTCCGCCTCTGAAAGCGGCTGTTCAGGGTGCAAAGGAAATGGCTGCTGCCATAACCTCCTCAACACTCACCACCGTCTGCGTTTTTCTCCCCATAGTGTTCGTAAAAGGAATTACAAAACAGCTTTTTGTGGATATGGCACTGACAATCGCCTATTCCCTGCTGGCAAGCCTTATTGTTGCTTTGACTCTTGTTCCCGCACTGAGCAGTACGGTTTTGAAAAAAACAAGCACCAAACAGCACAAATGGTTTGACAAGGCACTGGGAGCTTATGAAAAATCAATCAAGTTTACCCTCAGACACAGAGCCTTGGCTTTGCTCTTCGCTTTCCTACTGTTGGTGGGAAGTACTCTGGCGGCTTTGGCAAAAGGCTTCAGCTTTATGCCCGATATGAGCAGTCAGCAGATTTCAATAACCGCAGTTCTCCCCTATGACAGCACCTATGAGGAAACGGCACAGACCGCCCGGGAAATTCTTGACGTTATGGAAAGCTATCCTCAGTTTGAAACTACAGCCGCCATGACCGGAAACATGGGTTCTGTTATGGGGCTTGCAGGAAACACAAACTCCTCGGGCAATGTAACAGCCTACGGAGTTTTGAAAGAAGAATACGCAAAACAAAGTCTGGAGATTTCCAAAAGTCTTGAAAAAGATTTGGAAAATATAAACGGAGAAGTTACCGTCAGCGGCGGCTCTTCCATGAGTTCCATGTCCTCAATAATGGGCGGTACAGGTGTAACCGTAAACATTTACGGAGACGAATTGGACACAATGAAGCAGACTGCCGAAGATATAGCGGACACAATTTCTCAAATTGACGGTATCGGAGAAGTTGACAGCGGTACAAATGAAACAACTCCCGTAATTAAAATTACCGTAGACAAGGAAAAAGCCTCTGAACAGGGACTTACCGTAGCACAGGTTTATGCCGCTGTAAATCAGCAGATTACCGGCTCAAAAACCGCCACTTCCCTTAAAAATGATAACGGTTCTTCCCTTGACGTAATTGTAATTGACGAAAAAAAGGATAACGCCTCACCGGAGGATATTTCCGAAATGACAGTTACGGTAACAGGAATTGACGGAGAAGAAAAAGAGTTAAAGCTTACGGATATTGCAGTAATAGACGAACAAACCTCTCCGGATTCAATTTCAAGGGATAATCAAAGAAGATATGTAACCGTCACGGCACAGATAAAAGATGGATATATTTTAAGCAAAGTGGCAGCCGACGTTGAAAAATCCCTTAAAAACTATACAATGCCCGCCGGATTTTCCTATGAAATTTCCGGAGAAAACGCCTCTACCATGGAAGCAATCTGGCAGGTATTAAAAATGCTTTTGCTTGCGATTGTATTTATATACCTTATAATGGTGGCACAGTTTCAAAACTTTAAATCCCCGTTTATAGTTATGTTTACAATCCCCCTTGTTTTCACCGGAGGATTTTTGGCTCTTCTCATTACCGGAAACGACGTCAGCGTTATGTCCCTTTTGGGATTTGTAATGCTCAGCGGAATAATAGTTAACAACGGCATCGTGCTTATCGACTGCATAAACAGACTGCAAATTGACGACGGAATGAGCAAAAAGGAAGCCATTGTAAAAGCCGGAGTTATAAGAATGAGACCTATTTTGATGACGGCACTTACCACAGTGCTGGGATTGTCGGTAATGGCTTTGGGAATAGGAACAGGTGCCGAAATGATGCAGCCTGTAGCCATAGTCTGCATAGGAGGACTTGTATATGCAACCTTTATGACCTTGTATATTGTTCCCGTTATGTACGATATTTTCAACTCAAAAGTGAAAGTTCGTGATATAGAGCATGAAAACGAATTGACCTCTTTAACAGAGCTTTCGGAATAATATAAAAATTGACAAAAATTCCCGTTAATAAAAATATTTTAATCTGCCAAAATATTATCACGGCGGTAAACAAAACCGCCGCCAAACAAAAAATTAACAAAATTAAAATATTAAATTAAGGAGAGAATTTTTTATGTCTAACAATTCTAACAACAGTATTAATATTCCCGAGGCAAAAGAGGCTATGGAAAGATTTAAGATGGAATGTGCAAGCGAAGTAGGCGTAAACCTTAAGCAGGGTTACAACGGCGACTTAACTTCACGTCAGGCAGGCTCCGTAGGCGGCCAAATGGTTAAGAAAATGATCGAGGAATACGAAAGAAACATGAAATAATCATTTATTTTTCCCATAAAAAGAAATATTAAACTTCGAGGGAAGACTATTTCAAAAGATTTTAGGGCGTGACTGAGAAAGCCACGCCCTTTTTATTATATTTTCCAAAATGAGAATTTTACTTAACCTTAAAATATGTTTATTTTTCATATTTAAAAAAACTATGCAAAATTCAATTTTTGGTGTATAATAATAACGTTGTTTTTACAAAGATATAATGAATGACCTTTGGTTAAAGCTTAAAAGTTCTGTTTGCTGATAAGCTTTTTCTAATTTAAGCAATGAACGGAGTGTATTTATGGGCGGAGTATTTGGAGTTGTATCGAAAGAACCTTGTGCTTATGATTTGTTTTTCGGAACTGATTACCATTCTCATTTAGGTACAAAACGCGGAGGTATGGCAGTTTACGGCGAAAAAGGATTTGAAAGAGCCATTCACAACATTGAAAATTCACCTTTCAGAACAAAGTTTGAAAAAGATGTTGACGAACTGACTCAACACGGAGGACACTTGGGAATAGGCTGTATTTCCGACTCATCTCCCCAGCCATTGCTTGTTCATTCAAAGCTTGGAAGCTATGCAATCACAACTGTGGGAAAAATTAACAACAGCGAAGAGCTTGTAAAGGAATCCTTTGAAAACGGATTTTCTCACTTTTTGGAAACCAGCGGAGGAGTAATTAATCCGTCCGAGGTTGTGGCAGCCTTGATAAATCAAAAGGATACCATGGTTGAGGGCATTAAAAATGTTCTGGAAAAAATCGACGGCTCTATGACTTTCCTTATTCTTACAAAAGATGGAATTTACGCCGCCCGTGACCGTTTGGGCAGAACTCCCCTTATTATCGGTAAAAAGGACAACGGTGATTACTGTGTTTCCTTTGAAAGCTTTGCCTTTATTAATTTGGGATATAAATACGAAAAAGAGCTTGGTCCCGGCGAGATTGTTTACATAGACCAAAACGGTTATAAAACCCTCAGCGAACCCAGCAAGAAAATGAAGATATGCACTTTTCTTTGGGTTTATTACGGCTATCCTACCTCTTGCTATGAGGGTTTAAATGTTGAGGAAATGAGATACAAGTGCGGCGAAAAGCTTGCCATGAGAGATAAAGAGGATCACACAATAGACCCTGACATTGTTGCAGGCGTTCCTGACAGCGGTATTGCCGACGCAGTAGGTTATGCAAATTCCTCAAGAATTCCTTTTGCACGTCCTTTCATAAAATACACTCCTACCTGGCCGCGTTCCTTTATGCCGTCAAGTCAGGATCAAAGAAACCGCATTGCAAAAATGAAGCTTATTCCCGTTGACGCTCTTATAAGGGATAAAAAGCTTCTTCTTATAGATGACTCAATAGTAAGAGGAACTCAGCTGGGAGAAACAACAGGCTTTCTTTACGAAAGCGGTGCTAAGGAAGTTCATATCAGACCTGCCTGTCCCCCGCTTCTCTTTGGCTGTAAATATCTGAACTTTTCACGTTCCAAGTCAGAGCTTGATTTAATCACCAGAAGAATTATTCTTGAGCGAGAGGGCAAGGAAAGAGCATATCTCCCCGAGGTGTTGGCGGATTACGCAAATCCTGACAGCCAAAACTATAAGGAAATGCTGGACGAAATCAGAAAGCAATTGAAATTTACCAGCCTTAAATATCTCCGTCTTGACGATATGATAGACGCAATAACTGAGAATTCAGACATTAAAGCCTGCGATCTTTGCACATATTGCTGGAACGGAATGGAATAAAAAACACTTGGCAGACAGATTATCTCTGTCTGCCTTTTTAATAGTGAGGTATAAAATGATTATCAGAAAATACAGAGAAGCTGACTGTAAGGAATTGGCTGACCTTTTCTTTAATACGGTACATTGTGTTAACGGGAAAGATTACACAGAGGAACAGCTGAACGCTTGGGCAACAGGAAAAATAAATACAGATGAATGGAATAAATCTTTTTTAGAGCACTACACTTTAATAGCTGAAGAAAACGGAATAATCATAGGCTTCGGTGATATTGACTGCACAGGATATCTTGACAGGCTGTACGTCCACAAAGATTATCAAAGAAAAGGCGTTGCCTCGGCACTTTGCGACCATTTGGAAAAATATGTTTCGGGCAGAATTTTCACCCATGCTTCCGTAACAGCAAAACCTTTCTTTGAAAAAAGAGGATACAAAATTATAAAAGAACAGGAAGTTAAACGCCAAGGCGTTACACTTAAAAATTATGTTATGGAAAAATATACGGATTCATAACTTTTTCAGCCAACTCTTTTTATAAAAATGTGTATAATAACCTAATTTTTATGATAAAAACCAAATATTGCTGTTGAATTTTTTTCTATTTATGGTACAATAACTTTGATTACATATTTTTATAATATAAACACTGCAATAAGATGTTGTTTTGCAAACGGAGGTTTTATACTATGGAATACAAAATCAAAAAAATTCAAGGCAAAGCGGATATTGATTCCTGCAATGAGTTTGAAATTACAAATTATCAATGGAGAAATGTCTATACTCCCAAGGTAACAGGCAAGGTGGGATTTATTCCCAAAGAGGGTCTTTTTGTAAAAATGACCTGTTTTGAGGAAAATCCCTTTACAACAAAAACACAGGACAGAGACAGAGTTTGCGACGACAGTGCAATGGAAGCTTTCTTTGCTTTTCTTGAAGATGGAGAAGAGCTTTCCAATGACGTTATGTATATAAACTTTGAGTTTAACTCAAATGCAAAAATGTATGCAAAATACGGAAAAGGAAGAAAAGGAAGAACTTTTATCTCCGAAGAGCTTTGCAAAAAGTGCGGCTGTGAAGTAATAAAAGATGAAAAAAGCTGGACTGCCACCGTTTTGTTCCCTATTGAATTTCTTCAAGAAACCTGCAATTCGGGAGAACTGAAAGTCGGTTCTCAGTTTTACTGCAACTTCTACAAAATTTCGGAAACTCCGGAAATTGAGCATTACGGCAGTTTTGCACCAATCGGCACAGAAACACCTAACTTCCACCTGCCTGAGTTTTTTGCAAAGGCAATTATTGTTGAATAATAATTTGAGGGCATAAAAATGAAAAACTACGTTTTGGAATGCTGTGCAGACAGCGTACAGTCTGCTGTAAATGCCGAAAAGGGCGGAGCAAACCGAATTGAGCTGTGTTCCGCTTTGGTAATCGGCGGTCTTTCACCCTCTGTTTGCCTTTTTGACCAGGTTATGAAAAACTGTTCAATCAAAGTAAACGTGCTTTTAAGACCTCGGTTCGGCGATTTTTGTTACGACGACTATGAAACAGAGATAATCAGGCAGGAAATAAAAATGTTTCGTGAATGCGGGGCAAACGGCGTGGTTATCGGAATATTAAAGCCTGACGGAACTTTGGATATTGAAAAAATGAAGATCCTTATGGAAGAAGCAAAGGGTATTGACGTTACCCTGCACCGTGCTTTTGATGTAGCAAAAGATCCTTATTTGGTATTGGAGCAGGCTAAAGGGCTTGGCATTAATACCATTTTAACGTCAGGTCAGAAAAACTCGGCTATGGAAGGTGCAGATCTTTTAAAAGACCTTGTTGCCAAAAGCGAAAATGTGGATATACTTGTGGGAAGCGGAGTAAGTGCAGAGGTAATAAAGCCTCTTTATGAAAAAACCGGAGCCACAAGCTTTCATATGTCGGGCAAAGTCACACTTGAAAGCAAAATGACCTACCGCAAAGAGGGAGTCAGCATGGGTGCGGCAGGAGTAAGCGAATTTGAAATATTCGAGACTTCTGCTGACAAAATTAAAGCGGCGTCAGATCTTTTAAAATCTCTTTGATTTAATTTTTTATAAAGAGGGCTAATAATATGAGTAAAACCGGACTTGTTCTTGAGGGCGGAGGAATGAGAGGTGTTTTCACCGCCGGAGTTTTGGATTTTTTTCTTGACAAGGACATAAACTTTGACATGTGTTCGGCAGTGTCTGCCGGTGCCTGTCACGCCTGCAGTTATCTTGCAAAGCAAAGAGGCAGAGCCTTGTCCACAGCGGTGGATTTTCTTCAAAACAAAAACTATTGTTCCCTGAGCAGTCTTATAAGAACCGGAGATATTTTCGGAGCGGACTTTATTTACAGGCAGGTTCCCTTGGAAATTTATCCTATAGACAACGAAACCTTTAAAAAAAATCCCACAGAGTTTTATTCGGTTATTACCGACTGTGAAACTGGAGAAGCCAAATACTATAAAATCAACGACCTTATAAATGATGTTGATGCAATACGTGCTTCTGCATCATTGCCTTTTGTTTCACGAATGGTTCAGATAGGCGAAAAAAAATATCTTGACGGCGGACTTTCCGATTCAATTCCTTTAAAATTTAATGAAAAAATGGGATGCACTAAAAACGTACTGATTTTGACAAGGGACAAAACCTACAGAAAGTCACCGTCAAAATTTACCGGTTATTCCAAATTGAAATATCGAAAATACCCAAAGCTTAGTGACAGCATTAAAAACAGATATCTGATTTATAACGAAACTCTTGATTACATTGAAAAACAAGAGGAACTTGGAAATGTATTTGTTATACGTCCTGCCGGAAATTTAAATATCGGCAGAATGGAAAAAAACAGAGATAAGCTGATGGGAGCATATCACAAGGGTTATCAGCAGGCACAGAAAAGCTATGAACAGCTTTTAAAGTACCTTAATAAGTGATACCGAGGATAATTAAGGATTAGAAAGAGGAAAATTATATGGTAAAAAATATATTATGCGATTTGGACGGAACTCTGCTGAGAATGAAACAGGACCAATTTATGAAAGAATATTTCAATTCTCTGGCAGAAAAATTTGTCCCCATGGGGTATGATAAAGATAAACTGATAAAAGCGGTTTGGGACGCTTCCCGTGCAATGGTAAACAACAACGGTGAACTGACAAACGAACAGCGTTTTTGGAACAGCTTTGCGGAAATTTTAGGCGAGGAAGCCCGCGACCTTGTTCCCGTTTTTAAAGAGTATTATCAAAATGAATTTGACAGTATCAAAAAAATCGTTGAGGAAAGCGACATACAGGTTAAGGTTATCAACAAGCTTAAAGGAAAGGGATACAGGGTAATTCTTGCCACCAATCCCCTTTTCCCAATCGAAGCCATAAGAACAAGGCTTAAATGGGCAGGACTTAAAGTAACAGATTTTGATTACATAACCAGCTATGACGAAAGCTCTTACTGCAAACCAAATCCCGAATATTTTCGTGAAATTGCGGAAAGGGTAGGAATTTTCCCCCGTGAATGTATGATGCTCGGAAACAATGTGGTTGAAGATGTTACAGCCAAAGAAGTAGGTATGAAAGTGTATATTGTTACAGATTTTCTTGAAAACGACAAAAATCTGGACTACAGCCAATATATGCACGGTACTATGGAAGAATTTTTAAAACACATAGACCATATGCCAAATGTAAATCAGTGATTTTTATATTTTTAAGATACGTACAAAAAGCAAGTCGGCTTTTGAAGGCTGACTTGCTTTTTTGTTTGCATTTATTCTTTTTGATATTTTTTCCTCACTTTTCTCAGTTTCAAACCGCAGTAAATAAGCAAAGAAAGATATAACAGTAACAGGACAGCAAATAATACTGTAAACACTGTTGCAAAAGGACTTATGTTCTGTATACTTACGATAAAATTCGGAATCATACAACAAAGTAGGATTAACATAAGCGGAAGAAACCGAGTTTTTATCACATGGCTGATCATATCAAGTCTTGATTCATTATCAGAGAAAATTTCTCTGTCCTGTTCGGAGTCCGCCTCTGATGACGATTTACGAAAATATAGCCATCCAACACACCTGTCAATATATTCCCAGCCGTAATCTTTAAAAATCTGAAAATAGTCGCTGTTTTCTTCATTGTTTTTATAGTCCAATCGATACACAACATCTTCAGGCATACATTTTTCAAAAATATAGAA
>CALWIW010000019.1 GCA_944380855.1 uncultured Clostridia bacterium
AGCACAATATTTAATTCTGCCAAAAATTATCACCTCTATATCATTGTAAATCGGAAAGAATATAAATGCAAGACAATTCTTGCAGCTTATTAAAATTAAAATTTTATAATATTATTTTTACACGGAGGTATTTTAAAATGCAAAAAAGTACAATGAATGTAGTTAAAGGCGTTTCCGCAGGTCTTATGACAGGCATGGCAGTTGGTTATGTGGGCAAAAAAATGATGGACAAAAACGGAAAACAGATAAAGAAAAAGGCTTCAAAAGCCGTTCAGACAATGGAAAATCTTCTTGACACCGCCCAGTATATGCTCAAATGATTTTTTATAACCGACCTGCCAAGGTTTAAGCAGGAGGTAAGGTTCAGCACAGGTCGGGCGAAACCTTTTCCACAATTTTAGGAATGGTTCACCCTCAGTTAGGTTTATTTTATTCTTATTTAACCTATTTAAAAGGTAAAGGAAACAAAATTCTAAATATATAAGGCTTGTTTCTTTTATTTCTGACCTGCTAAGGTTAGTTTATGAACTAAACATCTTTTCAGGGCGGGCGAAACCTATTAAAATTTCTATAAATGTAATTGTTTACTTTATTAAGCTTTAAAAACAATCTTTAGGAAAATAACCGTGATTTGAACCGATCTCCCAATCGTCAGATTTTTAGGTCTAACTTTTTGGGGTCGTTCAGAACCACGGTTATTTTTTATATTATTGTTTTATTTTTCTCATAGAGAAATTATTATAAGGTCTTGACTTTTTGCATATTTTACGGTATATGCCGTGCCTCCGCTTTCTTTTGTAAGGTAACACACGCACACGCCGCTTCTATCAACCATATATCTGTTTCTTTTAAACATACATCCGCGGCTATAATTCTCAGACGTATATACAATTTCGTCAGCCTGTCTTTTTATTTCTTCGTATTTTATTTTTTCGCTTTGCGTCCATCTTTTTGTTTGTTCCATACAAGGAAGAGCAAGAACAAGTCTTATTTTAGGATATTTATTTTTAAGTTTAATTATTTTTTCTTCCGCCAAAGTGTCAAAGCCCAATGCTCCCCCTGCAATAAAATTTTCATATCCCATTTCCGCAAGGTCAACCAAGGTATCCTCAAGCTTTTTTAAAATTGTTTCCCTTTCATTTTCGGGTATTATTCTATGTCCTGTAAAACAAACTGTTTTTGATTTCATCCAATCCCTCCTTTATTATATTATATCGTGTAATGTTTATAAAAGTCAACAATACACGCTTAATTTTATCTTCTTTTGTGGATATAATTTAAGAATAGAATATAAGAAAGAGATGAGATGATGGCAGAAAATGAATTATTTTTAAAAGAAGTTGGAAAACGAATAATAGAACGCCGTAAAAAATTAGGCTTAACTCAGGAAGCTCTTGCGGAAAAAGGAGAAGTAACAACACAATTTGTGTCTTATGCCGAAGCAGGTAAACGGGCAATGCGACAGGAAAACCTTTTAAAAATTTCATCAGCCTTGGGGGTCAGTACAGATTATTTGCTTACAGGAGATATTGTCGACAAAGACCTTTTAATACTTTCGGATAAAATGAGAAAGCTTACACCATCTCAGCTGCGGATTGTAGAAAATATCATAGATGAATGTGTGGCTCTTTTCAACAGCGAAAAAAGCGAAAACATTGAAAACAGCGAAGACAGCGAAGAAAATACGGCAGAAGAAAACAGCGACAACAGCGAAAATTAAGGTTAATAATTGTAATTAACACTCTGTTCATAAAGACTGTTGAATTCATAAATTTATAAATCAAACCGCCATGATTAGACTTACTAAGTGAGTAAATCTCATCACGGCGGTTATTATTCTATTTCAAGAATATCATGAAAATAAGGCAAGGTAGAATATTTATATTTTCTCTGAAATTGTTTTTCATGGAGCGGCTTATTTCCGTTTATATGATTTATGTAAACATCTATGTATTTTACAATTTGGCTGACTATTGTTTTTATATTTATAATCATCTCTTTGTATTCGTCTTGGTCTACAATAACGGAACATGAATCTAAATAATCTATATTTTTTATCAAAATAACCTTAGAATAATCCAATCCCGAACGAGTTTTCAGTGAACGGGATGTATGTTTAAAAATAAAAGCATTATTATGATTTATAGATGATCTAAAAGGTATGCAGATTAAATATCCCTGATGTGTATCAATCAACAGACAAGTATAAGGTCTTCCGATTTTTAACATTAATTCAGGGTACTTATTGCAGGGATAATCTACAGCAAACTGATTTGAAAGCCTTAGAACATCTACGTCAAAATTCATTTTTTTACACTCCTAAACCTAAAAAACGGCAAACATCAAAAGATGTTTGCCGTCGCCGCTTCCCTCGGTCAATTTTTATTTTACCGATGTGTCAGAACCGTCACACATCATCTTCTCTCGGTCAATTTTTATTTTACCGACGAGTCAGAACCGTCACTCGTCATCATCGCTGAAAGACATACAATCTATCTTTCAATATTATTATAATCAAAACAATCTTGTTTGTCAAGAGCTTTGACTATATGTATTATATGCAGTGATTTTATAAAAATTTACATACAATTAATAATTTCACCTAAAATCAAATGGGATATTTTAAATTTTCTTCTTTAAGGTCCTTGATTATATCATAGTACCACAAAAGCTTTTCCTTTGCGTCATTTAGGTCATGCTCCAGATAATTTCCGCATTCTATGGCTGTACTTCCGGGTATTTCCCCCTCATGTTCCATACATTGCTTAATTGTGTTTTTTATAAGATTAAGAGCAGTTTCCTCGTCTGTATCCTTTATAAGAAAATAAAATCCCGTGCGGCAGCCCATAGGTCCAAAATAAATCACCTTGTCTTTAAGACCGCTGTTTCTCACATATGTTGCAAAAAGATGCTCAATAGTGTGCATGGTAGGATTTGGAAGATAGGGCGGTGTATTTGGCTTTACAAAACGCAAATCATAGGTGGTTATATCCCCGTCAATTCTTGAAATATACACTCCGGGAACCAATGTATCATGATTTATACAAAAGCTTGCTATTCTGTCCATATTAAAAATTCTCCTTATAATTTTATAGTTGATTTTTCTTTAAAACAATTAATACAAATAAATTTAAAAAACTCCTTGAATATTGTCGGCTAAAAATGTATAATATCATCAGAGTTTTAATGTAGAGGGCGTGAAAAAATGGATAAAAAACTCAAAAAGAAGCGTTCAAAAAATGCCCTGCTTTCAAGAATTGACCATTGTAAAACAATAAGTGAACTGTTTGATGTAATAAAAGAAGAGGGTATAGTAGTGAGAATGCAGTGTCTGCCCGGTGCGTCCAACATCTCCCCCAAAAAGCCGAACACAGGCTACGGAACACGTCAAACCGAGTTTCTCGAAAGGCTTAAAAGGTCGGTTATGATGCAGATTGAAGAAGCAATGCCGGACAAAAAGGACGGCAAACCGGAAATAATCAACGGCAGAAGACGAAGCGTCGGCATCGACTGATTTTTGAATTTTCTATTAACCCGACTTCGGATTGTTCGGGTTTTTATTTTGTCATTAAGTGCGTCGGTTTTGCCGACGCTTTTTTATACCCAAAACCTAAAAGCTATCTCTTTTTTCGATTATATTTTCATTTCTTTTATCATATACTTTTTAAGTATTGATATGCTGATAAAAAATAATCGAAAGAGGGTATCAAGCTTGAAAAACTTAAAAAAATATTCCCTGATAGCAGGAATAATAACCCTTGCTTTTGGGTCTATTAACCATTTCGTATATGATTTTACGGGTGAAAACCCAATCATTGGAATGTTTGTTGCAGTAAACGAAAGCACATGGGAGCATCTGAAGCTCTTGCTTACTCCAGTATTTCTTGTGGGTATCGTTGAATGGTTTATCTACGGAAAAAATTACAAAAACTTTTTCCCGGCACTTTTCATTTCCACGGTTGCGGGAATGTTTGCAATAACCGCCGCATTTTACACCTATACAGGAATTATAGGTCAAAATTTTATGATAGCCGATATAATGACCTTTGTAATAGGCGTTTTTGTCACCTATTATCTGCGATACAAAATTATCAAAAGCGGAAAGCTTTCCTCTGATAAATGGGTATTTCTTTCCTTGGCAGGATTCGCACTGCTGTTTGTTTTTGCCGCATTTGCAACCTTTAATCCTCCCGAAATTAATCTGTTTAAAGACCCGTTAACAGGCGGTTACGATGCTTAAAACCTATTCCTTTGTTTCATCAGGTGTTTTATCCTGAGAGTTTTGGGCTTTTGCGTTTTTTACACCCATTTTATATCCTGTAAAAATCATCAGAAATACTGCTGCTGTTCCCAAAGCTCCGCAAATTATCCAAAACACAGGATTGTCCGACTGAAAGCTGAAAAAATCCTCATTACCCCAGCTGTTGCCGTTTCCGCTGTTTATATCAACTGTAGCCTTTTGTATTTCCTCATCTTTTATAACAGAAACCTTCCCCGAAGAAGAGGAAGATGTTTTGGAAGCCGTCTTTGATGTTGATGTTACTCCGGAAGAATCTACAGATATTTCACAATCGTTGTTGTTTACAAAACTCAAAGGACTGTTTTCTGTTGAAAGAACTTCCGAATAGTAGGACGAAACCGTGGAATTACCCTGCTGTAAAACCTTGAATTTCAGCGTCAGCACCCGTTCTCCGGCAGGCTGAGAATTTAAATATATTACGCTTATATTTCCTCCTGAATCATGGCTGTATATTTCACCGCCGTTAAGGGAGGAAATACTTTTTAGCTGAAGAAAATCGGTATTGTAGCTGTATTCACAAAGGAAAGCTCCAACAGGTGAGTCGGTCTTAATAACCACGTCCATGCGTATTTCCGACTTTGTGCTTGTAGGGTCAAACTCCAGATAAATCTGAGCTGTTTCCTGTGCGTATGCAACACTGCAAATTCCAAACCATGAAAAGCTTGAAAATACAGATAATAAAAACAACAGATATACCGCTTTTTTCTTGGCAGTGTTAATAAACATTGCTATCACTTCTTTCTGTAGCATCAGAAAAACAATTTAATTCTGTCCGCTAATATTTTCTTCATCTGTCTTGCTGTTCTCTAACGCTCTGTATTCCTGTTTAAGCTCTCGAAGCAGTTCTTCCTCACTGGGTAAATACAATTTATATTTTGAAGCATAAATTTGTTTTTCATTTTCGGGCAAAGTATACTTTACAACGGAATCGCTTTTATCTGCACATAAAACAATACCAATAGGCGGATTATCTCCTTCGTTCATAAGTTCTCGCTCGTAATAATGAACATACATCTGCATTTGCCCTAAATCCTGATGAGTTAAATCCCCTACTTTTAAATCTATCAGAACAAAACATTTCAAAATATAATTATAAAACACAAGATCAATTCTAAAGTGACGCCCGTCAAAAGTAATTTTCTTTTGTCTTGCCACAAAAGAAAAACCTCTTCCAAGTTCCAAAAGAAATTTTTGTAAATGTGTAATTAAAGCTTGCTCTAAATCGCTTTCATAAAAATCATCATTGGAACTTAAACCGAGAAACTCCAAAACATACGGGTCACGAATAATATCTTCCGCTTGCTTATTGGGTTCGTGTGCATAAATTTCTGACGCAACCTGTTCCTTATTTTTACTTGATAACACTCTCTCGTAAAAAAAAGAATTTATCTGCCTTTCAAGCTGTCTTGTACTCCATTGAGATTTTACGGCTTCGCTCATGTAAAAATCTCTTGCGTTTCTGTTTTCAACACGCATCAATAGTCTGTAATGTGTCCAGCTCAATTCGCTACGCAGTGCGTAGCTGTTTGGAAATGTTATATAAAACTGTCTCATATTTTTTAAATTTGCAACAGTAAAGCCTTTTCCAAAGTCACGCGTCATTTGTTTTGAAAGTTCTTTTAACAAACCTGTGCCATATTCTGCTTTTTCATTTCCTCCTTGTTCCTCTATGATAGATTTACCGATATTCCAGTAAGCTTCTACCATTGCAAAATTTGCAGTTTGGTATACTCTGTTTCTTGCTGCGGTTAAAATATTTTTAATTTCGTCATAAAAACTTTGATTCATTTTTACCTCACATTTTTCCTCGCAGTTTGTTTTTATTTGTACATTTAATTAAATAAATCACAAATAACAAACCCCGTCGGTATATCTTTCGGAAACAATAAAATTAACCGTTGGGAATTTCTCAGAAAGCCGTTTTGCCAATGGTGCAATAACCACATCTTCTGTTTTATAATGTCCCGCATCAACAACACTCAAACCGTTTTCGGCTGCAAAGAGAATTTCATGGTGCTTTATTTCCCCGGTAAGCAAAAGGTCAGCACCAAGCTTTTTGGCAAGGAACACATAATCTCCCCCTGAGCCTGAACACATGGCAATTTTATGTACTTTTTTATCCTTATTTACAACTCTAAGGCCCTGACAGTTAAGGCTGTTCTTTAAATCAAGGGCAAATTTTTCCGCTGTTACAGGCTCTGAAAGTTCTCCCACAACAAGACATTCTCCATCTATGAAACGTGGATTTTGAACACCTGCCGCCTTTGCAAGGCACATATTTACTCCGCCGTCATCGGCTAAATCAAGGTTTGTATGCAGACACAGGGCGGATATACCATTTTGTATAAGAGAATAAAGGGCAGTATCAGCCATAACCTTTTTAACAGGATTAAAAATAATAGGGTGATGGCTTATTATAAGCTGTGCATCTTTTTCCTTTGCTTCCTCAATAACATCTTTTGTTATATCCAAAGCCAAAAGTGCGGTTTTGACTTCACCGTTTATATTGCCTGCAAGAAAACCGCTGTTGTCAAAATCCATTGCGGTTTCCAAGGGTGCAAAGGTCTGGGTAAATTCTATTATTTCTCTTACTGTTGGGTATGCTGTTTCATTTGCCATGATTTTCACATCTTTTCCTTATAATTTCCGCTGCGGCTTCAAGGCTTTTGTTTCCTCTTCGCTGTTTTTCAAGACGGCTTAGCACAAGCTGTGCGTATTCTCTGTGATTTTCATTTGTTTCCGGCGTTAAAATACCCAAATAAAGAAAATCATCACCGGGTACGGTTTTTTCTCCCGTATAGCAAACCTGCATAACCGTGTAAAGTTTTTTCCCCTCTTTGCAGGTATCCTGTGCCGTAATTTTAAATCCGTTTTCGCAAAGGTATTTTAAAAGTTCTTCGCACTTTGTCATCGGCTGCAAAATAAATCTTTTTTGTGGATTTTTTGAAAAAGGCCATTGGTCTATAATTCTTGCTATAAGCTCTCCGCCCATACCTGCAATTATTATATCGTCGGCTTCATCTTCTTTAATATTTTTAAGTCCGTCGCTTAGTCTTGTCCCGACAAATTTTGAAGCATTGTATTTTTCTATAGTAAAAGCTCCGCGGCTTAAAGGTTCGGGATTAATGTCGGCGGCAACCGCAGAAACAGCTTTTCCCGTAAGGCAAAGCCATACGGGAAGATAAGCGTGGTCTGTTCCTATGTCTGCAACCTTAACCTTATCCCTGACATAGCCTGCACAAAGGGCAAGCCTGTTGCTGAGGGTAAAAAGGTTCTGCATATTGTTATTCTCCGATAGCGGCGTTAAGCTTATTAACAAGCTCACCGGCGTCCTTGCCGTGAACCATGCAAGCCTCTTCTACTGACTCTCCTCTTGCAGATGGACAGCCAAGGCAGTGCATACCTATTTCAAAGAAATATTTAGCAGTATCAGGATACATATCAAGAATATCGCCGATAATTGATTGTTTTGTAATTTTGCTCATTTATAAAACCTCCGTTATTTTTAACTTCTTATTATTTTTTACTAAAAAATAATACCACATACCGAGAAAAACTTCCAGTGTTTTTTGTTTCCGCCTTGCAAAATTTTTCATTTGAAATAAAGTTCATCACAAGGCGGGCGAAACCTTTTCCTAAATCTTTGGAATGGTTCGCCCTCATTTAGCTTTATTATTTTTATAATTATATATTTTATCGCTATTCATTATTATAGTTAAATTCTATTTTCACATCATCTGAGAAATACGACATAATTTTACCGCTTTCTTTGCTGACGGAAAAATCAAATTCATTTGAGTATATTTTTCCCTTGCACAAATATCTTTCATTTTCTGCTCCGTAGGGAATTATTTCAGAATTTAAGGAAAGATACTCAATAAAATTATACAGCTGCTGAGATGGACTTGAGTCAGGAAGATAATGATTTTCCGTCTGACAAATTTTTTCCCCTATTCCGGATTTAAAAACATTGTCCTGAAACCCTGTTTTAAGACCGGAAAGGCTTTCGGGAGAGGTTATTTCAATAATAAGCGGTGAATTTTCACTATAACTTATGTCCGCTGTATACTCAAAGCCTTTACAGTTGATATTTGCGGAACAGTCAAAGGAGCGGTCAACCTTTTGGGGAGAAATCTCCTTTTCTGAACAGCCGGAAAAAGCCACACAGCACATGATTATAAGAATTGCAGAAGATAAAAGAAAAATTTTTTTCATATCAATACTCCATAATAGTGTTTTTGTAAATGATTTTATTTTTCTTTTATTGAATTATACATCGCAGGGAATTTAATTTTTTTAACTAACCATTTTTGATATTCGCTGATTGATACTTTAACTAACCAAAATGTGGGTGAGCCATTCCGAAGAATAAGGAAAACGTCTCGTCCGCCTTGTAATATTGTTTATTTTTAAAAGAAAGTTCTGCAAGGCGGAGATAAAAAAGTTTCGCCCGATCTGTGCAGGTGTTAATTTCTAAAATTCACCCATGCAGGTCGGTTATAAAACAGAAAGCTTTACCTATGTTTTTTAGGGTATCGGTAGGTAGCATTGATATTATTCCCTGCTGTTTGGCGGTTATGTCGCCGGCAAGACCGTGAATAAACACTCCCAGACAGGCGGCATCAAAAGGAGCATATCCCTGTGCCAGCAGAGAACCTGTAATTCCTGCCAAAATATCTCCGCTTCCCCCTGTTGCCATTCCGGGATTTCCGGTGGTATTTATCATATATTCTCCGGTCGGTGAAGCCACTACCGTGCCGCTTCCCTTTAAAACCGTAATCACTCCGTGCTTTTGTGCAAAATTACAGGCACATTCAACACGATTGCTTTGAACCTCTTCTATGGAAATTCCCACAAGTCTTGACATTTCTCCCGGGTGAGGAGTTATAATAACCGGTACTTTCACATTTTTTAATATATCTATATGCTCACTTATGCAATTTAGACCATCTGCGTCTATTACCATGGGAACAGTACATCTTTCGACTATTCTTTCCGTAAAAGAAGACGTTAATAAATTCCAGCCCATACCGCAGCCCATAAGCACAGCAGAAGCCGACTTTGAAAGCTTTAAAACCTCGGTGGAATTATTTAAGGAAAAAGTGCTTTCAATAGTTTTAATTGGGTGAAAAACACATTCGGGAAGTCTTACCGCCGCAACAGTATAAACGCTTTCTGGAATTGCCAAACGCATCAAACCAACTCCCGAACGCAAAGCTCCCATCGCCGCCATCATTGCGGCACCTGCCATTCCGTAGCTTCCGCATACTGCCAAAAGATTACCGAAAGTCCCTTTATTTGCGTCAACAGGACGTGTCATAATTTTTCCTTTTAAATATTCTTTTGTAACAAAATGTGCGTTATCTGTCAAAAAAATCCCTCCGTAAAAAAAGTTCAGGCGGCATTATATGCCGCCCGGCTTTTAAGCCTGTTTCTTCTTGTAGTAAATTTCCGCAACAATACTTCCCTTTAAATACGGACGCATGGCAGTAAGAACCTCATCGTTTGGATTAAATGCCACAGCCTTTGTGCCGAATTTCGGGTCATGATAAACAATTACGTATGTATTCTCGTCCTCATAGTCCTCGCAGGCAAAAACACTCTTGTTGATTTTCATTTTGTCAAGCCTTTTGTCATTAATTTTACAAAAAGTATCAATGTTGGATATTTTAATATCAACAACGTTTTTTCTTCTGCGTTTAGCAATTATTTTATCTATTACAAGAAACTGATTGGTAACAGAATACTCATATTCAAGCTTTGTTCCCTGTGCAATACGTATTGCAAAAAACATGAAAGCAAAAACAATTATAAATGACATAAAAATCATATACGGTATAAATAAAAGAATTAAATACACAGCAAGTGCAGATAAAATCAAGCCGAGCATTATTATAATAGCCACAAGGGCATAGTCCACCATTTTTCTTTTCTTTTTGACCATTTGCTCAATAAAAATATCCATAATTTTTCCTTTCCGACATCAAACCCTATTTAAGCAATTTTCGGTTTTTATCCTTTATTTTTTAGTTTAACTGTGAAACCTGATAAGGCAAACATTGAAATTTATTATCCTTTAAAATAATTAAAAGTACAATCGTCTGTTATAAAGCCGAAAAAATAACCAAAGTCACCTCTATGTTTCCATCATTCTTGTATATCATAACATATAATAAAAAAAATTTCAATAAAGCTATTGCATATTTCACAAATAAATGATAGTATTATTAGCATAGCTGATGATAACACGATGACAAAGGAAGTAGCTTTCCCAAAAGCATTGCCCAGAGAATGTGTGCCGTGGCTGGAAGCACACTGCGTTGCAGGGTTTGTGAAGTTCCCTTTTGAGTGGCGGGGCTGAATTTTCAGTAGGCTTCGACGGCAGGCACCGTTATATGCCCAAGGAGTGTTTGCTCTTTTTGAAGCAAAAAATAGGGTGGTACCACGGATAATTTCGTCCCTTGGCATTTTTATGCCGAGGGATTTTTTTATTTATCCGCCGTATTTTTAATTGTGTTAATTTATCAGAAATATAAAAAATCACTTGCAAAGAAAGGATTGACTTTGATGAAAGAACAGCTTGAAGCCATAAGACAAAAGGCTTTAACGGAACTTGAAAACGCTTCTTCGGTTCAGGATATTGAAGCGGTTAGAATTAAATTCTTAGGCAAAAAAGGTGAGCTTACAGGAATTTTGAAGCAGATGGGAAAGCTTTCCGCCGAGGAGAGACCTGTTATCGGACAGCTTGCCAATGTTATCAGAAGCGAGCTTGAAGCAAAAATTGAGGAGGACAGCAAGGCTATTTCTCAAAAGCTCCAGGCAGAGAAGCTTAAAGCGGAGAAAATCGACGTTACTCTCCCGGGCAAGGCTAAGGTTTTGGGAAGCAGACACCCGCTCACCGTTGTTTTGGACGATATTAAGGATATTTTTATCGGTATGGGCTTTGATATTGTTGACGGTCCCGAGGTTGAAAAGGATTACTACAACTTCGAGGCTCTTAACATTCCAAAAGACCACCCGGCAAGAGATACACAGGACACATTCTACATTAATGAAAATATAGTTTTGAGAACTCAGACATCACCGGTTCAGGTTCGTGTTATGGAGAAGCAGCAGCCTCCTATCAGAATCATTTCCCCGGGCAGAGTTTTCAGAAGCGACGCTGTGGACGCTACCCACTCACCGCTCTTTCACCAGATTGAGGGACTTGTGGTTGACAAGGGCGTTTCCTTTGCAGACCTTAAAGGAACTCTTGAAATCTTCATAAAGCAGCTTTACGGCGAAGACAGCGTTGTTCGTTTCAGACCTCACCACTTCCCCTTTACGGAGCCTTCCGCAGAGGTTGACGTTCAGTGCTTTAACTGCCACGGTGCAGGCTGTCCTCTTTGCAAGGGCGAGGGCTGGATTGAAATTTTAGGCTGCGGCATGGTTCACCCAAAGGTTTTGGAAACCTGCAACATTGACCCGGAGGTTTACTCAGGCTTTGCCTTCTGTCTCGGACTTGAAAGAATTGCAATGAGAAGATACAACATAAACGATTTAAGACTGTTCTTTGAAAACGACGTTCGTTTCCTCAAGCAGTTTGACTGATAAAAGGAGGTAGAATTTTATGAATCTGTCAATGAGATGGCTTAAAGAATTTGTAGATATAGAAATGCCTCCGAGAGAATTTTCTGAGGCAATGACCATGAGCGGTTCTAAGGTTGAGGGCTATGAAATTGAAGCAGAAAACACAAAGAACGTGGTTGTGGGAAAGGTTTTGTCCATTGAAAAGCACCCTGACGCAGACAAGCTTGTTGTATGCCAGATAGATATCGGCGAGGGCGAACCTGTTCAGATTGTAACCGGTGCTAAAAACCTTACAGAGGGCGACTATATCCCTGTTGCAAAGGACAATTCAGTTTTGCCCAACGGCGTAAAGATTAAAAAGGGCAAGCTCAGAGGCGTTCCTTCAAACGGTATGCTCTGCTCACTTTCCGAGCTGGGACTTACAGCTCACGACTTCCCCTATGCAATCGAGGACGGAATTTTTGTTTTAGGCGACGACTGCGACAAAACTCTGGGCAAGGACATAAGAGAAGCAATCGGTCTTAACGACACAAAGGTTGAATTTGAAATAACCTCAAACCGTTCTGACTGCTTCAGCGTTATCGGCCTTGCAAGAGAAGCCGCCGCAACCTTTAACAAAGAGCTTAAACTCCACAAACCTGTTGTAAAGGCCGGAAACGGCGACTGCACAGGTATGCTTGATGTTAAAATAGAAAATCCGGAGCTTTGCAAAATCTACTCCGCAAGAATAGTTAAAAACGTAAGAGTTAAGCCCTCACCACGCTGGCTCAGAGAGCGTCTGAGAGCAATGGGAGTTCGTCCTATAAACAACATTGTAGACATAACAAACTATGTTATGCTTGAATACGGCCAGCCAATGCACGCTTTTGACCTTAGATTTATCGACGAGGGCAAAATCAGAGTAAGACTTGCCAAAAACGGCGAAAAGATTACAACACTTGACGGCGTTGAGAGAACACTCACCGACAAAAACCTTGTAATCGCCGACGCAAACAAGCCTGTTGCCATTGCAGGTGTTATGGGCGGCGAGTACTCAGGTATCATGGACGATACAACAACTATCGTATTTGAAAGTGCAACCTTTAAGGGTTCAAGCGTAAGAATTACCGCAAAATCCCAGGGTATGAGAACCGACGCTTCCTCAAGATACGAAAAGGGTCTTGACCCTAACGCCTGCCTGCCTGCTCTTGAAAGAGCCTGCGAGCTTGTAGAGCTTCTTGACGCCGGCGACGTTATGGACGGTATCCTTATGGATAAGCAGTATGAGGAGGGCAATCACACAATCAAGTTTGAGCCGGAATGGACAAACAAGTTCCTTGCAACAAATCTTACTGCCGATGAGATGATTAACATTCTCCATAAGGTTGAATGTAAAGTTGAGGGCGACACAATTACCGTTCCCACATTCAGACCTGACCTTGAGTGCAAAGCCGATATAGCCGAGGAAATCGCTCGTTTCTACGGATACAATGTAATAGATTCAACAGCAATTTCCGGCGGTGCTCAGGGCAAGTTCACTGAACGTCAGAAATTCGACAAGACAATTTCCTCAGCAATGCTTGCATTGGGCTTTAACGAGATTATGACCTATTCTTTCATAAGCCCGAAATACTACAATAAAATTCTTATGCCGGAAAATCACGAGCTTAGGAATTCCGTTGTAATCTCCAACCCTCTGGGCGAGGATACCTCAATTATGAGAACAACTGCTCTCCCAAGCATGATGGAGATACTTTCCAAAAACTACAACAACAGAAATTCAAATGTAGCTCTCTTTGAGATTGCAAGAGAGTACATTCCCACAACTCCCGACGAGCTTCCAATCGAGAAAAACGTACTTGTTGCAGGAGCATACGGCGACGGCGTTGACTTCTTCACCTTAAAAGGTGCAGTTGAGAGAGTTTTGGAAAAGACCTGTGTCAAGGACTGGGATATTTACGCTTCTGAAAATGAATTCGGATATCACCCGGGCAGATGTGCGGTTCTTGAAATAAACGGCAAAAAATTGGGCGTATTGGGCGAAATCCACCCTGACGCCGCAAAGAACTACGATATCGATGCTAAGGTTTACTGCTTCACCCTTGACGTTGACCTTATGTTTGAAAACGCACAGCTTGAAAAGACATTTATTCCGCTTCCAAAATATCCGGCAGTTTCCCGTGACCTTGCTGTTATCTGCGACGAGAATATTCCTGTTCTCACCCTTGAAAAAGCAATTGCAAAGGCAGCCGGCAAGCTTCTTGAAGAGGTTAAACTCTTCGACGTTTACCAGGGCAAGCAGATTGAAGCCGGCAAGAAGAGCGTAGCATTCAACATTGTTATGAGAAGCAGTGAAGCTACCCTTACCGAAGAGCAGATAAATTCGGTTATGAAAAAATCAATAGATGCTTTGTCTGAAATCGGAGCAGAGCTTCGCTGATTAATTAAAGATAAAATTACAACAGAACCCTGCGATGCAGTAAAATCATTCACTGTGTCGCAGGGTTATTACTGCACAGCAATATAAATAATTCGTCAACAAAAACCGGACAGTCAAACTGCCCGGTTTATTTTTTAGGATACAAACATCTTCCTGTTATCCATTTATATTAAGGAAAAATCAATTAAACATTTCCCTCTTTTTTTGCGTTTTCAATTATCTTTTGAGCCACGTTTGCAGGTGCGTCCTCATAGCGTACAAATTCAAAGGTAAAACTTCCTCTGCCCTGAGTTACCTGACGGATATATGTGGAGAAGTCGTGCATTTCTGCCATAGGAACTTCAGCCTCAACTACCTGCATACCGTCCTCGCCCGGATTCATTCCCAAAACTCTGCCTCTACGCTTGTTAACCTCGCCCATAATATCGCCCATATTATTGTCGGGAACCATAGCTTTAAGAGAACCGATAGGCTCCAAAAGTGTCGGGTTAGCCTGAGGCATACCGTTTTTATAAGCGATTGCAGCAGCCATCTTAAATGACATTTCGGAAGAGTCTACAGGGTGGTAAGAGCCGTCGTAAAGTGTGGCTTTAAGTCCCACAACAGGATATCCTGCAAGAGGTCCTTTCTGAATGGCGTCTCTAAGACCCTTTTCAACAGCCGGGAAGAAGCCCTTAGGAACCGCTCCGCCTACAACTCTCTCTGCAAATTCAAGGTCATCGCAATCCCATGGCTCGAACTCAATCCATACATCACCGAACTGGCCGTGACCGCCGGACTGCTTCTTATGACGTCCCTGTACGGAAACCTTCTTGCGGATTGTTTCTCTGTAAGCAATTTTCGGGTCTTTCAAAACAACGTCAACATTGTACTTATTTTTAAGCTTGGAAACGATAACGTCCAAGTGCTGTTCGCCCATACCTGAAACAACCATCTCGTGGGTTTCTGTATTCATGCCGAACTTGATTGTGGGGTCCTCCTCTGCAAGCTTTGCAAGACCTGCGGCAACCTTTTCTTCCTCACCCTTTGTCTTTGGATAGATTGCCATTGTATAAGTGGGATTAGGATACTCGATACCCTCAAGAATAACCTTTCTTGCTGGAGCACAAAGAGTATCTCCTGTCATTGTGTTCTGAAGCTTAGGAATTGCACCGATATCACCGGCACCCACATAAGCTGCGTCCTCCTGCTTCTTTCCTCTTACGGTGAGAACCTTTGTAATTCTCTCCTGATTTCCCGTTCTCATATTTACAAGAGGTGTATCCGTTGAAATTTTTCCGGAAATAACCTTGAAATAGGAAAGCTTACCCACAAACGGGTCGGCAACAGTTTTAAACACAATTGCAGCTGCGGCACCGTTTTCATTTACGGAAATTTCAACAGGGTCGCCGTTTGTGTCCACTCCAAACTCAGAGCCTTTATCTGCGGCACTCGGAGCAAGCCATGTAAGGCTGTCAAGAAGCTGGTTGATACCATATGTATTTTGAGCGTCACCGCAGAATACAGGAAGAATAGAGCCGTCCTTAACGCCTTGGCTTACTCCCAAAATAATCTCTTCCGGTGTAAATTCTTCGCCCATGATAAATTTGTCAAGAAGCTCCTCGGAAGTTTCCGCAACAGCTTCCTTGATAGCCACACGCAGACCCTCAAGTCTGTCGCCCATATCAGGCATATCCGTCTGGCTCATTTTACCGTTTTCATATTTATAAGCTTTATATTCAAAAAGATTAACATAGATATTTGCCTGACCGTCCTGGATAAATGGAACTATAACAGGGCAAACCGCAGGACCGAAGGTGCTCTTGAGAGTTTCAAAAACTCTGTAGAAACGTGCACTCTCGTCGCAAAGTCCGTTTACAAAGAACATCTTTGTAAGTCCCATTTTATCGGCAAGCTTAACAGCCTTTTCTGTTCCTACATCAACGCCGTTTTTACCTGAAACCACTATCAAAGCGGAATCGGCGGCACGCATACCTTCTCTTACTCCGCCCTCAAAATCGAAAAGTCCCGGAGTATCTATGAAGTTCATCTTTGTATTCTTCCATTCTATCGGAGCAACAGCCGTAATAACGGAAGCCTTTCTCTTTATTTCTTCAGGGTCATAGTCGAGAACGGTATTTCCGTCTGCAATTTTTCCTATTCTGTCGGAAAGGCCGGCAAGGTAAATGATGGACTCAGCCACCGAAGTTTTTCCTGCACCGCTATGACCTGCAAGTGCAATATTGAGAATTTTTTTTGCGTCGTACTGTTTCAATTACATTAACTCCCTTCGTATTTAAGTTGACTATATGTAAAATTCGTTATTTTTTACAATTACTTCAATAACGGTGATTTGATTATAGCACATTTACATAAATAATTGCAAGGGGATTTTTGTATAATTTTACTATAAATAAAAAAATTCACCCCTTAACCAATAAGGTAAGAGGTGAATTGTGCAATTTCACTAATTTTTTATTAAATTTTCTCTATATGCAACTTTCACAAATATTACTTTTCAAATACCGCACCTTTTGCACCCGATGTTACAAGGCTTGCGTATCTCTTAATATATCCGGAAAGCTCTTTCTTCGGTGCTGTCCAGCTTTCTCTTCTCTTTTCAAGCTCTTCCTCGGAAACATCAAGCTCAAGTCTGCCGTTGTTTATGTCAACGGTAATCTTGTCCCCGTCCTTTATAAGTGCGATTGTTCCGCCTGCGGCAGCCTCAGGAGACACATGACCTATAGCCGCACCTCTTGTAGCACCGCTGAAACGTCCGTCGGTGATAAGAGCCACGTCCTTGTCAAGTCCCATACCAGCCAAAGCAGAGGTAGGAGCCAGCATTTCTCTCATGCCCGGACCTCCCTTAGGACCTTCGTATCTGATAACAACTACGTCGCCCTTGTTTATTTTTCCGCCGAGAATTGCCTCGGAAGCTTCCTCCTCACTGTCAAAACAGCGTGCAGGACCTGTGTGGAACATCATTTCAGGGGCAACCGCTCCCTGTTTAACAACTGCTCCCTCTTTTGCTATATTGCCCTTGAGAACCGCAATACCGCCGTCTGGTCTTACAGGATTTTCCAGAGTCTTAATAATTTCTCCGTCTGCACCTTCGGAGTTTTTAATTCTGTCACCTACTGTACCGCTTACGGTAAGGCAGTCTGTATGAATAAGATTTTTCTTTGAGAGCTCTTTCATAACCGCAGGAATACCGCCCACATTGTCAAGGTCGGTTATAAAAATCTTGCCGGCAGGGTTAAGCTTTGCAATCTGCGGAGTTGTTTTGCTTATCTTATCAATAAGCTCCAAATCAACGGGAACGCCCATTTCATAAGCAACCGCAGTCAAATGGAGAACAGAGTTTGTACTGCATCCCATAGCCATTTCACATCTCAGTGCGTTTTCAAAAGCGTCCTTTGTGAGAATGTCAGAAGGTCTGATATTTGCCTTTAAAAGCTCCATAACCCTCTCGCCTGCCTCTTTGGCAAGGCGGCGGCGTGCAGCCATTACTGCCGGAATAGTTCCGTTTCCGGGCAAACCAAGCCCGATAGCCTCTGTAAGACAGTTCATAGAGTTTGCCGTATACATACCTGAGCATGAACCGCAGGTAGGACAAGCGGCGGTTTCAATCTCTTTCAGTTCTTTTTCATCTATCTTTCCAACGGCATAGCTTCCTACAGCCTCAAACATTTCCGAAAGGCCGTACCTCTCCCCTTTATGCTGACCCGGAAGCATAGGTCCTCCGCTTACAAATATGCATGGAAGATTAAGACGGCAGGCAGCAAGGAGCATACCCGGCACAATCTTGTCGCAGTTTGGAATAAATACAACAGCGTCGAGAGGATGAGCCGTAAGCATAATTTCTATAGAATCGGCAATAAGCTCTCTTGAGCAAAGAGAATATTTCATGCCCTTGTGGTTCATAGCAAGACCGTCGCATACTCCGATTGTTCCGAATTCAAAAGGAACACCGCCTGCGTTTCTAATTCCCGCTTTAACACAGTCGGCTATCTCGTCCAAATGCTTATGACCGGGGATATAGTCACTTTGTGCGTTTACAACTGCAACAAAAGGTCTTTTCATTTCATTTTCCGTAATACCCATAGCCTTTAAAAGAGAACGGTGAGGTGCTCTTGTAGGGCCGGATTTCATCAAATCACTTCTCATCTTTCTAATCCTCCCTTAATTCAATTTACGCCGCAGTCACCGGCAATCAGACGGCTTTTCTGCGGCGAAAGAATTTAAAGTTATAAATAAGCCAACGGCTTCTTTAAAAAAGAATTATAGCATAAACACAATGTATTTTCAAGATTTTTATTGTTAATATTCTTGTACAGAATAATTAATTTAGAAATTATATAAACACTGAAACACAAAAAGCCTGCGATAATTGCAGGCCTATAAAACACTTAATTTATTTTACCTTGAAGCGTTAATAAACACATCTAACAGTGCGAAAATCTTCTCTTGTTCAGCAGGCGGCAAAGCTTCTATACTTTCTGATAATCGTGTGCTCTTTATCTTATATCCGCAGTGGATTACATCTGCAAAAATATCATCGGCAGTACATTCCAGTGTATTTATAATAGAAACCAACTTATCAAGACGAGGAGAACTTTTTCCTCTTTCAATATCTGACAAATAATTTGTGGATAACCCTATCTTCTCTGCAAATTCCTGCTGTGTATATCCCTTTTTCCTACGGATTATTTGAATACGCTTACCGATAAGCTTTTCAACACTTTTATCCTTTTCCACAGTTTAATTCACCGCCAATACCATTATCATTATAGCTAATGTTAACAGCATTAGTATAAATGAAACTCAGACAACAATACACAAGATAATAGCGAATATATCATGCTTTTATCGTTACTAAAATAAATTATAAGTTTTTGTATTTGCTTAAAAATCTTCTCGCAGTAAGTAATCCGCCTTAAATTTCTGTTAGGTCTATTTTGTGATATTTTGGAGTCCCAAAACTTCACACAACTTTTACAAAAGAATAAAACTAAACGGCAGCCTACCGTTATGGCAAGCTGCCGCTCTGCTAATCTAAGGCTTTCGCCCGATTTCAGTTTACTGAACTATTTCGTAAACATTGATTTCAGCGGCACTGATAAATGCGTTAGCTGTATCTCCTACTGTTGAAGTTGCAACAAGTCTGATTCTGCGTGCATTAACCTGAACAAATTCTGCTGATTTCTCATTTTTGTTGTTTGCCCATGTACCTGAACCGCCTTTAACCTCTACGAAATTATCTCCCTCAGCTTCTGTGCTATACATCAACTTATATCCTGTGATTGTACCATTGGAGCTTGAGTCTGTTCTCGGTAAATATGTAATCTTATTTACATATCTGTTCTGTCCCAAATCAATGTCGATGTAGTTATCTACGCCGTCCTCACCGATTGTAGGAAGAGGAGACTCTGTAGCCCACTTTGTGTGCCACCATGTTCCTGTATTTCCGTCAATGGCAAGCTCTGCTTCATTTCCTGCATGGACGTTAGGTGCAGTTGCTGTAAGAGCAGACTGGTCAACCTTTACAGTTTCGCCTTTCATAACAAGGCTTTCAATTGCATCCTGAAGCTGTGCTACTGCCTCTTCTGACTGCTTAACTGTCAAATCTAAGGCAGCGCTTTCTTCAATTTTAGTCAATACTTCTGTGAACACTGCGGCGGACTCATCTGTATAAAGAGTTGTATCTATCTCTTTTGCCTCTGCAATCAAAGCATTAAGCTCTGTCTTATCAGCAAGTTTTTCTACAAGACCTTCTACTGCGCTCTGGAGAGCTGTCAAAGCCTCCTGTACGTCCTGCTCTGTAGCTTCTGCAAAGATGATTACACCCTGAGCGTTGTCTCTTGCTTCTGCAAATGCTGCAAAGCTATCCTCTGTGTAGTATTTTGCCTCGTAGTCCTTAACCTCGTTGTAAAGAGCTGTCAAAGCGCCTTTGTCAACTGTTGACTGAGCTTCGTCTGTAACTATGAACATTTCATAGATTTCAGGAATTACGTCTGCCCACTCAAACTTAATCTCGAATACGTTTTCAACGTCTTCAGGAATTGCAATCTTGTTAAGGCTTCCTGACAATGTTCCGATTTCCTGCCATGTGTCCGCACCTGTTCTTATCTTAACAGTTGCATTTGAGATAGTTGCAGGGTTCTGTACAACTGTAATATCTGTTACAGCATTTGTGTTTTCAGATACTTTGTAGGAAAGGCTGCTGTTAGCTGCGGAAGAAATATAGCTTGTAGCCAAATCGCCGTCCATCATCTTTTCAGCCTCATGGCTTGCCTGCTCAACAGCTCCTGCAACATATGTTGGGTTGTTGAAAACAGGTCTGTACTCGTTATCGTTAAGTTCAAATTCGCAGAAACGAACCCACTTCTCGGAAGCTCCTGCATCGGATGTAAGCTCAACCTTGATGTATCTTGTTGGAAGACCGCCGATTTCCTCGTTCTTTACAGAATAGTAGGAGATGAGGTAGTTGTGGTTTCCGTAGATTTCGCCGATTTCCTTATCTGTTGTACCGTCACCGATTGTGATAACATTTGTCCAGTCAGTTCCGTTTTCTGAAATAGAGATTATACCGTTTCTTATATAGTCGTTTTCGCCATCGTAAACAATGAATTCAAGCTTGTTAAGGTCGATTGTCTGACCCAAATCGTATGTGAAGTACTTGCCTGCTGCCTGAGCATTCTTAAACCATGCCTTTGTACCTCTGTTATAGTCAAATGCATTTGCTGCACCCTCAATAGTTGTAAAGTTTGTATCTGATACGTAAGGAGCAACTATTTCATCGGACTTAACCGTAAGAGCTGTGAAATTAAATGTAGCGTCAGCTTCGCCCTTGTTGATATATCTGATATATCTTGCATTAACTTCGCCGCCCTTGTACTCGCTCCACTCTACTGCGTTTTCTGATACTTCGATTACAACGCCCTCTGGAGCTTCAACGCCTTCAATAGAAATGACGTCACGGATTCTTGGGAGTACGATTCCGATGTACTGGCCGTTCTTCAAGGTGATTTCCTTGTTGATTGTCAGAACGCCTGTATCTGTTGTAAACTCTGTGGCTGAAGCTGCAAGTGTTGGGATATTTGTGTATACGCTGCTTGATGATGACGCTGTTGGAGCATAAACGTCAAAGCTTCTGAATGCAGACCACTTGCCTGTATCCTCAAGAACTCTGAGACGGATATACTTAGCTGTAACATTCAATGAAGAAGCGTCGAAAGTAATTTCCTTTCTTCCGTCCTCAAATCTCATAAGCTCTGTATATGTTTCGCCGTCTGTTGAATACTCAATAACGCCCTTTGCGATAATATCGCCGTGAGAAGCGTCCTTACCCTGGAGAATTCTGATTTCTCCGATTGGCTTAGCCTCATCAAGCTCGATTCCAATCCACTCGCCTGCTCTGAGGTTGTCGCCTGCTGTGCTGTACCAAATATATGTGGTATCATTTCCATCGATAAGGTTATTGTCACTCTTATCTCCGTTGCTTCCTTCATATCCGTCTGTATAACCTGAAGACTTAATAACGCCCTTAGCTGTGTATCTCTCAACTGAGTTGTAGTTCGGGTCAATAATTGCAAGAACCTTTGGTGAAAGCTCGTTGCTGAGTTTTGTTACGAACGGAATAATTCTCTTTGCACCGGCCTGAACCATTTGAACAGCGTCTTTGTTCTGAACAGGACAGTTCTTGGATTTTGTCAAAGCAGCGGAAGCCTCAAGGTAATTTGCACAAGCTGCTTCATTGTTATTTTCAGCCAGAGCAATTCCTGTCTTTACAAAGCCGATAGCTGCCTGGGAAATGTATTCCATTGAGTTGAGCCATGGCTCAATCTCTTTCTTAAGATTTACGTTTGTTCCATTTTCTCTGTATTCATTTACAGCAGCAATAATCTTTTCAAACTCTGCAACAACTGCGTCGCCCTTTTCTTTTATCTGAGCAACATCGCCGCTTGTAAGAGCTGCGTTAAATGCATCGAGGAACGGTTTAAGTTCTTCTGACTCCTGGAGAACAAGTCCGTGTGTATTCGGGCTTGGGTCGGAGTTGTGCTTTGCAAACTCATAAAGTGCGTCCGGTGCACCATCGTCAACATACTTGAAGCTGTCCTGCCAGCTCTTGTCTGCATCAAATGTATCTCTGTTCCATGTGTAGTCGGCAACAGCAAAGATTGAAAGTTTAGAAGCCTCTGCCTGCTGCATTGGGTTGGTAAGAATTCCGGTAAAGCCTGTTACGCCTTCACCTAAAACTTCTCCCTTACCCATAACCAAACGAACCTTGTTAATGTCGTTTACAGGCCAGTTAAGCCACATGAAAGCTTCTCTTCCTGCTATCTGCTTAAAGTAGTCAAAAGTACCCTGGGTTACCCAGCCGCATA
This sequence comes from uncultured Clostridia bacterium, assembly GCA_944380855.1. GTDB lineage: Bacteria > Bacillota > Clostridia > Oscillospirales > Acutalibacteraceae > Limousia. Next base: position 22,655 of record CALWIW010000019.1, read on the forward strand.
CAGAGTCACCTGTCCACATTACCTGAACCTGCTCAGGCATACCGTCCATCAAATCAGCAAAATACTGAGCGTTTGACCACGCCTTGTTGTAGCCCTGGGGAACAAAGATAAGGTCGTAAACGTCGCCCTTCTCTTCGCACCATGCCCACATATCCTTGCAAATTCTGTTCTGGATTGAAACAGGGCTGGAAGCGTCGTCAGCAAGGATACCGAACTGTCTTACACCTATGCTGTAAAGCTGTTCAAACTTAGCCTTGATTGTTTCAAGTCTTTGGTCATAGTTTGCTTCTGTAATGGCATTATACATAAACGGATGGATTGACCATACAAATTTGCACTTAGATGCATTTCCTGCGTCTACCATCTTCTTCATTTCCTGCAGTCTGTCCTCAGGATAAATCTCTGTCCACTTTGCACTGTGGTAAGCATCGTCCTTTGGAGCAAATACATATGTATTTGCCTTGAATTTTCCGCCGAATTCCATAAGGCTTATTCTGTCCTCATCGGACCAAGGAATACCGTAGTAACCCTCAATAAAGCCTCTGAACTGAGCGTCGGAATAATCCTCTACAGTAAGAGTTTTTACTTCCTTTGTTTCGGCACACTGTTCGAGAATAAGCTCTAAGGTAGAAACACCATGGAATGCGGCGTCCGTATCCTTACCTATAACTGTGATTTTGTTATTCTCAATTTTTAAAATATAGCCGTCGATTTTGTCATAAAGGTCAGGATAAACTGTGGGCTTCAAATCGCTGCCTTCAGTCACTGTAGTTGACGGCTTTTCATATATCTCAGCAGCTACAAGCTGAATATATGTTGCGTCAGATACAGAAACTGTCTGGTCACTGTTTATATCTGCAACCTTCTCATTTACTGCTGTTTCGTTTATTCTGATAAGATATTTTTGGATCAACGTTGCGTCATTGATATTTATTTCGCCGTTTTCGTCAACGTCTCCCAAAATTACACTTTTGTCAACCTCACCGTTAACAGCTATCAAAACTTCCAACGCGTCTGAGGAATCTTCAACGGTAAAACCGTTGTCCGCAAACGCACTTTCGGCATGATTAACCGTTGCTTCGTCAATACTGCTTGAAAATTGCAAATTAACCTTATTAAGACCAATCTGTTCTCCGTCATAGGTAATACTCTGAGGAACAGGATAAATCTCATAGGTCTCATCACCTTCTACGGCTCCTGTGTCCTCTGCACTTGCCGTGCCCATTACGCTGAACACAGAGCTAATCATAGCCGCACTCAATAACAAGCTTAAAATTTTCTTCTTCATTATCTCACTGTCCTTTCTTGTTTATTTATACACAGCAGTCCAAAAGCAGGACCGCTGTGCATTAAACAACTTTAGATTAATAAACTATCCTCTTGCACTAATCTTTTGTCATATTAATCTGACAAGTATACGCTGGAGTGTAGTTGCGTCCAAAATATTAACCTCTGAATCTCCATTTACATTTGCCAAAGAAACATCAAATAATACTGAATCAGAAAGTCTTTGAACCAAATAAATCTGAATCAGGGTTACGTCATTGATTGTAAGCTTTCCGTCATGGTTTACGTCGCCTATCTGGAACTGAGGCTCAATTTCCTTTGTGTACTCATATACATTAATTTCCGCCGCATTCATAAACAGATTCTGCTGTGTTCCTTCGCCCATTGAACCGAGAACTCTTATTTGAAGTCTTCTTGCCTCAACAGGTGTAAATTCAACGGTTTTTTCTGTATAGTCTTCTGCCCATGTACCGTCTGCATCAATCTTTACAAAGTCGTCGCCGTCAGCAGTTGTGCTGTAATAAAGCTCGTACTTAATAATGTTTCCGTTCATGCTTCCGCTGTCAAGTCCCTCATCTCTTCTCGGCAGATAGGTAAGCTTTCCGACAGTATATGTGCCGCCCAGGTCAATGGTAATTTCATTGTTTGTGTTGTTTGCCATGTCGGGCATTGTTCCGTCGTTTTCATTCCATGCGGAATGATAATATGTATTATCTTTTCCGTCAAAAGCAAGTTCAATTCCGTTGCCCTCGTGAACAGAAGATACAGATCCGCTTAAATTCTCCTGAGGAATAAGCTTGTAGTCCTCTTCAGGCTCTACAGGTGTATTGCCTGAGCTCTTCAGATTTGCGGCAGCTGTAGCAAGAGCAATGTATGCGTCGTTATAATCTGAAGCTGTCGCGTTCTCGTTGTCAAGAACTGTCTTTGCATTTCCCAAAGCCTCGGCAAATGCAGCCCATGATCTTACTGTGTAATCAGCCTCGTTCTTACCAAGATTATCGTTGTAAAGCTCCTGGAGCATTTCCTTTGTTACAGGTGAGTAGAAATTGATTTCTGCGGCTGTTGCGTGGGTTCCGCTGTTATCAGCCTTTGCGGAGGTGATAACAATTTTAACCTTTGTAGCCTTAACAGCGTCAAACTCTACTGTCTTCAATGCACTTGAATCTGCCCATGTATGACCCTCAACAATGGTTTCTGTTGAGCCGTCAGCCTTGGTTATAACAAGGTTAAACTTCAAAATTCTTCCGTTCGGAGAATCCTGTCTCGGCAAATAGGTAAGCTTTGCTATTTCCTTTTCGCCGTTTAAATCAATTTCAATCCAGTGCGGATTTGCCTCTGTGCAGGTTGTGTCGCCTGCCCAGTTTGTATGCCAGTGAGTATTGTTATTGCCGTCAAGAACACTTCCTGCCGCTCCGTCAATACCAACGCCGATCTTGTCGGAGTACTGAGAGCAGGCTGTAGCTGTCATTCCTGTTCTGTCAATAACTGTATCAGGTAATTCAACAACAACATCGTCACCTGTTACGCCTACTGTTCTGTAGCCTCTTGTAATATCCATAATCTCTCCATTTGCAGAAGCTGTTGCAAATGGGATAATTGTGTATTTATAATTGTAAGCCTTATCGTTTGGAATCTGATACTTAGTAAGTGTATCAGGTCCGCAGCTTGAGTTACCGTTACCGTCTGAGCCGTAGTTTACTGCAAGATATGTATTTTCACTTGGAGTAAGCTCATATGGGTGAGTAGCTGAGTCAAGCTGGTCTGAAGTAAAGTGCAAAGCACTTGCCTCAAAGTTATCGCCTGCAATTACAACACCGTTTGTCTTTGCTTCGTCAGTAACAGCAATCCACTTAACGTTTGTAAGATTTCCGCTGTCCTGAGTATCAATAAACGGATAGAACATATTTGTAACTGTGTCTGTGTAGATACCGTACTTTGCGAATGTGTTTCTGTCGCTGTAGGACTCAACGCCGCCCGCACCGTACCATGTCATTTGCTCTGCACCTGACGGGAGAGTCATAACAGTACCCAGTCTTGAGTATCTGCCGAGACCTGATGCTGTGTTGTCAACTGTAACATCAACTGTAATTGCACCGCTTCCATCGATTGTGTACTCAATAATCTCGTCGCAGTTTGCAGCCGCTCCGCTGAGGTTGAGAACTGTCTTGATAACAGTCTGTCCCTTGTCGTTTGTTGTAACTTCACTGCTGTCAAGTGTCACGTTATCATCTACAAGCTTCCAAGCAGCGTTAAGAGCACCGTCGTTTGCGTTCTTTGCTCTCCAGAATGAAGGAACAGGACCCTCTGTAATAAGAACTTCTCCGCCTACTGTGTAATTTTCAATAGCACCTGTTGTCTTGTTGATTTTAAAGCTGAAATTATCGCCTGTTACTGTAATATAGTCAGCCGCAGACTCATCAACTGTTACTTTCTTGTCGGAAGCCTCTGCCTCTACAGAATATACGTCTGTGTCAAGGAAGAACTGCTCATAAGCTATTACATAGTTTGCTTCTGCCCAGTCTGTAGCTTCTTTAAGCTTAACATTTATGTTGAGGTAATACTCAACGCCGTCCTCACCCTTCGGGAATTCAAATCCCTCAAGAGTAATTTTGCCTGTTTCGCATGGAGCGATATCACCGATTACAGTACCCTCGTCGTATTTCTCTCCGTCTTTGAGAATTTCCCAAGTAACGTCATAGTCGGAAAGTGACTTACCAGCGTTTTCGCTCTTAATGTTTACCTCTCCTTTGAGGAGATCGTTTCTGTCTGCTTCAAACCAGAAGTCCTGATATTCGTATTTAACCTGAGCGATTTCAGGCTGAGAATCTCTGTCCGGAGATACAAGTCCGTTGGCACAGAAGCTGCCTTGGTGACCCATTTCGCCCCAGTCGCCGCCGTAACCGAAGAAGTAACCGTCCATTTCCTCGTTATAAAGGTTCTGGTGTGCATAATCCTCTGCATAGTAATCCCATGCGTCTATAGGTTTAGCTTCGCCAATGCTCTCGCCGTAGTCAACCCAAAGTATAACGCTTTCGTCGTTAGCCTTGATTGCAGGAGTTGTGCTGTTCTGAGCCTTGATTTCGTCAGGAGTAAGAGCCTTATTGTAAATTCTTGCAACGCCCATTTCGCCGTCAAGCTTTCTGCCGTTATCTGCACTTACGCCGATACCTAAAGCAGTATTGGTTGACGCAATGTTGTTTGCGATAGTTGCTGTCTTCAAAAGAACTCCGTCACAGTAAATATTTACGGTACCCTTGTCATAAGTAGCAGCAAGCTGGTGCCAATTGCCAACCCAATTATCAGGATATTCAGCAGTCATGCTCTTCCAGCCGCCTGAATATACAAAGAACTCTATAGCGTCAGTTGTTGTCTTAAATGCAACCTGATTGTCGCCCTTTGCAATAAATATTTGGTTAGTAGCTGTTGAATTAGGCTTAACGGTAACTTCCATGGTGAACTGCTTGTCTGTACCTGCGAGATACTGATTATAGAAAGCAGAATCGTCCATTGTTGTATAACCGTTAACTGTCTTTACGGAAAGTGAACCTTCGCCGTTAGAGTCTTTAATCTCGTTAGCATTAAGTGTTCCTGTCTTAGCATTTGAACTGAGGTCGTTTATGCTGTAAACTGCACCGAACTCTTTTTCAAAGCTTATTCTTCTTGACTGGTCAACCCAGTCCCAAATAAATCCGCCCATCATATTATCTGAGCTTCTTACAATATCCCAATAATCGTTGAGGCTTCCCACTGCGTTGCCCATTGCGTGGTCATATTCGCACATTACATAAGGAAGTCCTGTTGGGTCGTCGGCTCTTGCCTGAACCTGGTCTACTGTGGGGTACATATGGCTTGCTACGTCAACACCCATCCATGCTTTGCCCTGCTCAACAAATTTACCTGTTGCACCCTCGGAATGTACCGGACGGGTATAATCTCTGTCCTTAAAGTACCAAATACCCTCTGCGAACATATAGTCGCTCCAGCTTGCGTCTTTGTTGTAGAAGGTTTCGTTTCCTGTTGACCACATAACGATTGATGTGTAGTTTTTAAGTCTGTTGAATGTGGTTGCCTGTCTGTCAAGGAACATTTCCTTAAACATGGAGGCGTCCTTTCTTGCATCAAGGAACTGATGGCTTTCTGCGTTTGTTTCTGCCATTATGTAAAGACCGTATTTATCGCAGAGCCAGTAAAGGTACTCGTCATTGCTGTAGTGAGATGTACGAACAGCATTGATGTTGTTAAGCTTCATAAGCTTTAGGTCTTCTTCGTAAACCTCTTCTGAAACATACTTACCGTAAACAGGGTCTGTGTCGTGTCTGTTAACACCCTTGAATACAAGAGGTTCTCCGTTGATTGTAACCTGCTGATATTCTGTGGTGGTAATTGTATAGTCGTTGTTTGCTCTGTCTCTGACTTCAGTTCTTGTAAATCCTATTTCTCTGAAGCCCAGCTGCTGAGAAGCAGCTTCAACAAGATTGCCGTCACTGTCATAAAGGGTGATGACAAGAGTATAAAGGTTCGGACTTTCTGCTGACCAAAGCTTGGGAGCAAGATTTTCAACGCTGCCTGTTACAGACTTTGTTTCTCCGCCGTTAACGGAAACTGTTGCAATTTCTGTTTCCTCAAGGAAGTTTGTTCCGTCCTCGTTTTTAAGCTGAGCTTTAACTGTAAATGTGCCTGTCTGCTCACCGTTGTTTGTAACCTTAATTTCCTTGAAATCAAGGTCAGCTTTTGTATAGTCCTCGTTAAGGTCAGTAACCAGCTGGAAGTCGCTTACATATGTTTCAGGTGTTGCAACGATAAATACGTCACGGAAAATACCGCCGTCCTTAATCATATCCTGAAGCTCCATCCATGTGGCGTCGCTGAACTTATGAACCTCAACTGCCAAAACGTTTTCGCCCTCATAGTTTAAAGCGTCTGTAATGTCGAAGTAGTGAGGAGAATAGGAATCCTCGCTGTAGCCGATTTCCTTTCCGTTGAGATAAACATAATATGCGGACTCAACGCCCTGGAAAGAAATCAAAACTCTGCCTGTTGCAGACTTCAAAGACTCGTCAACCGTAAAAGTCTTTCTGTAAAGTCCTACAGGGTTATAGATTGTAGGAGCCAAAGGTGCCTTGTCGTTGCCCCAATGCTCGCTGCCCTGGAAAGGAACTACAGTGTTTGTATAGATTGAATAGTCAAAACCCTGCATTGTCCAGCTGCAAGGAAGCTGAAGACCTGTTTTCCAACCATCTGCGGAAGAAATGTCATAGTCTGTTTCATAGAAATTTGCATAACCTTCGCTTTTGGCAACTGTATCGTTTTGAACAACTACCAAATCCCAGTCCTTGTTTTCTTCGCCTGTAAGCTTCTGATAGTAAGGAGATTTATCCTTATCATAATTCAGAGAACCTGCAAAAGCGTTTTCCACCGTGTCGTAAGGCAAAAATGCCGAAGTTGACGGAGAAAGAACATTAACGCCGAAAACATTAATGTTATCCCCTGTACCTTTCCACTCCTCGTGGGTAAAAATAGATTCGGAGTTTCCCTCTTTAAGTTCAAGCTCCGTACTTTCGGTTTCAAGAACAAGTCTGTCGGACGCTTCTCCTGATGTTATAGCTTCCTCAACTTCATTGGGAAGAACAGTACCCTGTGGCTGTTCCTCTGAAACCGATGTTGTCTCCTGGGGCTGTGACTGTACTTCCTCAGCCATAACCGCACCTGTTTGTACCATAACGCCTGACAGCATCAAAGCAGCCAGTGCTATGGACACAATTTTTCTCAAGTACTTCATCTCTTTCCTCCTTTTTCTGTCTATACAACAAAAGTTATATGTTTATATCCGAATTAAAAATCCGAATGTAAATCCATGATTAATGCATTTCTCGGTACTTTATTTTATAAGCAAAAGCCATATTTACTGACAAAATAAAATACCGAAATTTTTCTGCAAAGCAGAGCCAAATTATAAAGACTCTGCTTTGCAGTTTATTTATTTAATTAAATATGTATTAATTGTTATCGGCAAATCAAGATAACTTTGCCGGAGCAAGTATATCAATAATACCTACAACATACTTTTGAATTTCTGTTGCGTCTGCAACATCTACGCCGTCATCACCGTTTGTGTTTGCTACAGCTTCGTCAAACTCTGCTGTTTCAGCAAGCATACCAACACAGTAAAGCTGAATCATCGTTGCATCAGCTACAGTGATTTTACCGTTTTTGTTTACGTCACCTGTCATTATTCTTACAGTCCACGCAGCGTTAAGCTCTTCTATCATAGCTGCAAGGCTTTCGCTTGTTGCTTCTGAATTTTCAAGAAGTGCCTCAGCCTCTGCTGTTTTCTCTTCCAATGCGGTTACGTCAGGCTGATACCAAATATTATTTGTATCTTCCTTAATTTCCTGAAGCTTTGCCTTTGCTTCAGCAACAAGAGCTGTAAGCTCTGCCTTATCTTCACGTTACCGGTAGGCTCACCCGGATTGCCTGTACCCCACGTTCTTACGCCGGATTTACCTGCCGGCAAATCAAGCTGAGGAATTTTTCCGCTGTAAACGACTGTGTAATCATCTGCCGTCTTTTCCTTAATAAGAATACGGATATTAGCACCTGTGTACTCAACTCTTATGTTGTATGTAACATTTTGCTTAATAGAATAACTGGCATTAATGGGACCCCAGTCTGCCGCTCCGCCAACTTTCCAAGACCATGAACCGTCATAGCATATTCCTGCATAATTGGTATTATCTGTATACCTGAAGATAAGGCCCCATCTTCCTACGCCGCCAAGGTCGGTAAGCTCTGCTTCAATAAATCCGTCGGGGATAGCATCGGACATATTATCAATTGCCAAGGTATTATTTTTACCTTTAAAAACAGCATAGCCATCTGCACCCTCGCCGTATGTGTAATCTACGGTACCTTCACCCTGCTTAATCTGGAAGTCGCCTTTTCTGTTTTCATCTGTAAAAGTAACAATATAATTGCCGTTTTCATCTGTTTCTCTTACAGGGGGCTGAGGCACATCTTCTCCCTCGCCGATTTCAGAACCGATTACTCCAATTTCAGCCGCAGAAGTAGTTATGTTATAGCCGTCGTTCATTGTTTCATCAGATTTTATTCTGATGTATCTTACTTTGTACGGACCGAATGAAACCGTCTTTACGTTATTGTTTCTTTCCCATGAACCGGAAGCAACCTGTGTAAGGTTTTCCTTTGTAAGACCTGCATATATTGTATATTTTACTATTGTTCCGTTTATAGCCGGAGCGGATCTGGGAGTATATCTGATTCCGGTTACTTTATACTCTCCTCCCAAATCAATATCAACATAATGGTTGTCATATCCCTTTGCATCTTCGCTTCCAGGTGTATAATCAGTTTCCCACATTGAGCCTGTATTATCGTCAAAAGCGTTTGAAATAGGCGTTGACGGGTACTGGCTTCCGGCGGTTATAGTCATACCGGCGGGGTTAAGCTCATCTGCTTCCCTTGCGGCAACAGTGCTTACAGCTCCTGTTGCCAGGCATGACATTGCCATAACTGCTGACAAAACAAAAGCCAAAAGCTTTTTAGGTGTCGATTTACCCATAAAAAACACCCTTTCATAATTTGCGTTCGGTACAAATCCGACCAATATACCTAAAGTGATTTTAAAAAAGCACGGCAAGTTTATTTTTAACTCAGGTATAAGGCACAATACATTCTCCGGACTGGTTTTTAAATCACACAAAGAACATATTATACACACATTAATCATAACACAACTACAGTTTAAGTTCAAGTATCAGAATAAAATAATATAATTTTTATTCTAATAAACAGAAAATAATATTATAATTTAAACAAAACATGGCACTATTTTTTCTTTTTTCTATAAAATAACATAAATATAATTGAAAATAACGTATATTTTTTATGATACTGTCAAAATTTAATAAACTTAACATTAAATATGGTGATTTATTTTTAAAATATGATATAATTTATACATATAACTTACAAAAAGGAGAACAGCCGCAAAATGCCAAATTTTGAAGAAAAACGGGAAAAATCAACCACAACAGAGAAAAAATTGAAATTTTGCTCAAAAAGCAAGTCATGCGGAGCCTGTCAGTTAGCAAATCTTTCATATACAGAGCAACTTAATCACAAGACAAATATAACAATAAAGCTAATATCTAAATTCTGTCACGTAGAGCCTGTTATCGGTGCAAAAAAGCCTACAGGCTACCGTAACAAAGCACAGGCTGTCTTTTTTAAGGATAAAAGAAACAATATTGTATCGGGAATTTACCGTTCCTCTACGGGCACGGCTGTAGCTGTTGAAAACTGCCGCCTTCAAACAGATGAAACAAACGAAATTTTCAAGACTCTTTGCAGTCTTTTTAAAAGCTTTAAAATAAAGCCCTTTGATAAAAGGACAAAAAGCGGATATTTGAGAAGCGTTACAATCAGAGAAGCCGTAACCACCGGAGAAATAATGGTGATTATTTCCGCCATAACACCTGACTTTCCTGCAAAAAAGACTTTTTGCACAGCTCTCGTGGGAAAACATCCAAACATTAAATCTGTTATTTTTACTCAAAACAAAAATACCGAAAGACTTTTTCAAGGTACAAAAGAAAAAGTTCTTTACGGGAAACCGTATATTACAGATTATTTGTGCGGTTTGGAATTTCACATATCACCTTTGTCTTTTTATCAGATAAACCATGACCAAACAGAGGTTTTGTATAATAAAGCCATTGAGCTTGCAAAGCTTTCAAAGGAAGAAACTATACTTGACGCTTACTGCGGAATAGGCACAATCGGACTTGCCGCCTCAAAATATGTTAAATCCGTAATAGGCTTTGAAATTAACGGCGACGCTGTAAAAAGTGCAATAGAAAACGCAAAGACAAACAAAATAACAAACGCATATTTTTATAAAGCTTCTGACAGCGAATTTTTTAGTTTTGTCCATGATGAGAATATAAGTTTTTCCGCTGTTTTCCTTGACCCGCCAAGGGCAGGCTGTAACAGAGATTTTCTGCAAACCCTTGCACATACTGTCAAACCCGAAAAAATAGTTTATATCTCCTGCAATCCGGAAACCCAGAGCAGAGATTTAAAAATTCTCACTGCAAACGGCTATAAGTGCATCACAGCTCAGCCTGTGGATATGTTCCCCTACACAAACCACATAGAAAATATAGTTCTTTTAAAAAAGCTTTAATTAATGTAAAGATATGTTGACAAAAGCAATTTACAGATTATAATAAAAGAAAAGTTATCAACATAGAACAGCTTTGATGTTGATAACTTTTGAATTTACTTTCAGAACGGAGGATTAAAATGTCTGTTCCCAACGACCCGGTTATTTTGCTTTCATTTATAAATACAAAACTTAGGGACTTTTATCCCTCTCTTGAAGAGCTTGGAAAAAGCCTTGATGTGGACACAAAGGAAATCATTGAAAAGCTAAGGTCAATAAACTATGAATATGACCCAAACCAAAATCGTTTTATCTGATAATAAGAAATAAGAAAAAGGTCAAGCTTTCGGAAAAGAGAGTTTGACCTTTTTTCTTTTTAATATGTCTATAGCAAAGTTAGAGCAAAAATTGGGGGATGCCAAAGGGACAGTGTCACTTTGGCAGGTGGTTTGGAGGACAGTGTCCTCCAAGGTCTTAAAATGCGGTAAAAATGCAGAAGGAGAGCAAAAAGCTTCTCAGGCCTTGGAATAAAATTTATTTCTAAAATAAAGCTATGCAAGGCAGAAATAAAAAACAAAAAAATAGTATTCGTAAGTAAACAGGAGAAAAACGGAGAAAATTAAAGATTACTCAGTTTTATTTTAATATATTTGACTTTTATTGACTTTGACTTTCTTTGACCTATTAACTATAATATTAACAAAGGTCAGGGAAAGTCAAACAAAGGACAGTAAAATGTCCCTATGATAGGTGGCGTTAGTATGAGAATGAGCGATTTGGTCGCCAATTATATATTGGAAATGCTTAATGAGCAAAACGGAAATGCCGAAATAAAAAGAAACGAGCTTGCCGGTACTTTAGGCTGCGTTCCCAGTCAGATAAACTATGTTATCACTTCAAGGTTTACTCCGGAACAGGGATACATTGTTGAAAGCCGGCGTGGAGGCGGCGGCTATATAAGAATAACAAGAATAAAACTGGACAGAAGTTCCGCCATAATGCATATAATAAATTCAATTGGCAAAACTCTGGACAGAGCCACCGCAGAGGCAATAATTTCCAATATGGTTTCACAGGAAATAATAGATAATCAGACGGCAAGGCTGTTAGCCTGCGGAATTTCCGAAAGGTCATATCAGGAGGTACCGCAGAAATACCGTGACGGATTGAGAGCTGGTATATTTAAAAATATGCTTCTGACCTTGATTTAGCGGTCTTAAAAAGTAAAACAGGTTAATAAACATATATAATGTATATTTTAAGCAAGGAGGATTGCTTTATGAAATGTCAAAAATGCGGTGTTAACGAAGCTACTACACATATAAAAACAATGATAAACGGTCAGTACACAGAGTATTACCTCTGCCCCGACTGTGCTGATAAGATGGGATACTCAAATATGTTCGGGGATTTTTCTACAGAATTTTCCAATCTTTTGGGAAGCTTTTTCGGAAACGCTCTGCCTGAAAGAACACAGGCAACAAGATGTCCTTTCTGCGGAAGCACCTACAACGACATAGTGAAAAACGGAATTGTGGGCTGTTCCCAATGCTACGACACATTCAGAGATGAGCTTGTTCCCACAATCAGAAGAATACACGGCAATACAACCCACTGCGGAAAGAAATCAACCCAGTGGAGAAACAGTTTACAAAACAAAAAAATTGCCACGGTTCAGAAAAAAGAACTCACCACAACAAACAGCAAGCTGGACAATTTGAAAAAACAGCTTCAGGAGGCTATACAGGCTCAGGAATTTGAGCAGGCGGCAAAGCTTCGCGATGATATTAAGGAAATGGAGGGATAATTATGGATAACTCAATAGTTGTTTCCACAAGAATAAGGCTGGCAAGAAATTTGAAAGGATATCCTTTCCCCTCAAGACTTGACAGCAAGAGAAAAAACGAGATAGTCCAAAAGGTTTACACCGCTCTTAAAGAGGGAAACAGTGCCATATCCTCCGATTTTCAGCTTATAAAGGTCGGAGAGCTTACAAAGGCTCAGGGCTTGTCCTTTGTTGAAAAACATCTTATAAGCCCAGAGTTTATAAACGGCGACAAGGACGGCAGAGCCTTGGTTTTAAAGGACGACAAAAAGGTCAGTATTATGATAAACGAGGAAGACCATGTGAGAATTCAGATTATCACAGACGGTCTTAACTTGGAAGCCGCTTACGACCTTGCAGATAAGATTGATACTCTCCTTGATGAAAATCTTGATTTTGCCTTTGACGAAAAGCTTGGATACCTCACTCAGTGCCCTACAAATTTGGGTACAGGCATGAGAGCGTCTGTAATGCTTCATCTTCCCGCTTTGCAGAAAACAGGAGCATTGAGCAGAATCGGCGGAAACCTTTCAAAGCTGGGCTTGACCATAAGGGGAATTTACGGAGAGGGTACAGAGCCTAAAGGTGCAATGTATCAGCTTTCCAATCAGGTAACCTTGGGAATTTCCGAGAATGCCGCCATTGAAAACCTTAAAAACATAACCGAGCAGCTTGCCGCTCAGGAAGTTAAGGCAAGAGAAACTATAATGAAATCCGTTTCCATGAAAGACACGGTACACAGAAGCTTGGGTATTTTGAAATACGCCTTGGCAGTAAGCCACGACGAAGCTATGGAGCTGCTTTCAAATGTGAGAATGGGTGTTGTTTCCGGAGAAATTACCGGAATTACCTGCGAAATAATCGACAAGCTCATACCGGAAATTCAGCCGGCAACAATGATTGTAACGGCAGGCGAAAATCTCGACCCTGAAAAGAGAGATATTTTGAGGGCAAAAACCATAAGAGAAAGACTTGGAGCTTAAACTTAAAATTAACATATTTGCGATAAAATGAAAAAATAAATGAGAAAAAGAAAAGGGAGGCAGGTATATGTTTAATTTTAACGGATTTACACAGAAAGCAAATAACGCTTTAAATATGGCAGTTGATGCGGCTCAGGATATGGGTCACACATATGTTGGCACTGAGCATATACTTTTAGGTCTTGTGTCGGAGGATTCCGGCGTTGCCGCCGCAGTTTTGCAGCAAAACGGACTTTCCGCCGAGGATTTGAAAGACCTTATCGAAAGGACAATCGGCACCGGAAGCAGAACGGTTATAACTCCCGACGATTTTACACCGAGAACCAAGAGGGTTATGCAGACGGCTATGGTGCTTTCCGCAAGGCTCGGCCACGGCTATGTTGGCACAGAGCATCTGCTCATGGCTCTTATTTCCGAAAGGGACGGCTATGCAATCAGATTCCTTGAGGAATTAAATGTAAATATAAACTCCGTTATCGCTTCGCTTAAATCAAGCATGGGAGCAGATTCCACGGCAGAAGAAAATCAGGTGACAGGCTTTGACGGTATGCTTAACAAAAACGGACAGTCAAAGGGCAGTTCAGGCAACAAAGCTCTTGATAAGTTCGGCAGAGATTTAACAGCCGCCGCAAAGAACGGCGAAATTGACCCGGTAATCGGCAGAGAAGAGGAAATCCAAAGGGTTATTCAGATTCTTTCAAGAAGAACGAAGAACAACCCTGTGCTTATCGGCGAACCCGGTGTTGGTAAAACAGCAGTTGCCGAGGGTCTTGCCCTTAGAATTGTAAAGGGAGAAATTCCGGAAATTCTGAAAAACAAGAAGATTGTAAGCCTTGACCTTACAGGCATGATTGCAGGTACTAAGTACCGCGGCGACTTTGAGGAAAGAATCAAGGCGGCAATCGACGAAGTTAAAAAGTCAAAGGATATTATCCTTTTCATAGATGAGCTTCACACAATTGTGGGTGCAGGCTCCGCAGAGGGTTCAGCCGACGCCGCAAATATTTTGAAACCGTCACTTGCAAGGGGCGATTTCCAGGTAATCGGTGCCACAACAATGGAGGAATACAGAAAGTACATTGAAAAGGACGCAGCTTTGGAAAGACGTTTCCAGCCTGTAACGGTCGGTGAACCCTCACAGGAAGAAGCAATACAGATTTTGAAAGGACTCCGTGACAGATACGAGGCTCACCATAAGGTAAAAATCACAGATGAAGCCATTGAATCAGCGGTAACACTTTCATCAAGATATATTGCAGACAGATATCTGCCCGATAAAGCTATCGACCTTATCGACGAGGCGGCTTCCCGCGTAAGACTTTCAAGCCTTACCTATCCTCAGGAGATAAAAGAGCTTGAGGATAATATAAAGAATCTTGAAAATGAAAAGGCAAGTGCCGTAAACGAGCAGGATTTTGAAAACGCCGCAAAGCTTAGAGATAAGCAAAAGGAAGAGACTGCAAAGCTTGAGGAAATGAAGAAAAACTGGAAAGACAAAAACGCCAATGTCAGCGGCGAAGTAAAGGGCGAGGACATTGCGGAAATTGTTTCCCAGTGGACGGGAGTTCCTGTATTCCAGCTTACCGAGGAGGAAAGTCAAAGACTTTTAAAGATGGAAGATATTCTCCACAAGAGAGTTGTAGGTCAGAACGAAGCCGTAACAGCAGTTGCAAAGGCAATAAGACGCGGCAGAGTTGGTCTTAAAGACCCGAAACGTCCGGTAGGTTCATTTATCTTCTTAGGCCCTACAGGCGTAGGTAAAACAGAGCTGTGCAAGGCTTTGGCGGAAGCAATGTTCGGTGACGAAAACGCAATGCTCAGGCTTGATATGTCCGAATACATGGAGAAACACACAGTGTCCAGACTTGTTGGTTCACCTCCGGGATATGTGGGCTATGACGAGGGCGGCCAGCTTACAGAAAAGGTAAGAAGAAAACCATACTCTGTAGTTCTTTTTGATGAAATTGAAAAGGCACACCCGGATGTATTCAACATTCTTCTCCAAATTCTTGAGGACGGCAGACTTACCGACTCACAGGGCAGAACAGTTGACTTTAAAAACACTGTAATTATCATGACTTCTAACGTAGGTGCAAGACTTATCACAGATGAGCAAAAGGGCTTGGGCTTTGCCTTTGACAATCCTGAAAACAAGAAGGAAAAGACCAACGAGGAAATCAGAGAGGCTGTTATCGGCGAACTGAAGAAACTCTTCCGTCCGGAATTCCTCAACAGAGTTGACGACATTATCGTGTTCAACAAGCTTACTCAGGAGGAAATCAAGGAAATCGCCGGCAAGCTTTTGGAAAACCTCAAGTCAAGACTTAAAGCAGTTGATATTGATGCAGAGTTTACGGATGAGGCGGTAACACAGATATCAAATGAGGGTTATGACGATACTTACGGTGCAAGACCTTTGAGAAGAGCCATAACCTCAAAGATTGAGGACGCACTCTCCGAGAAAATGCTTGAAAATGTGATAAAGAAAGGCGACCATATCGTCTGCGACTTCAAGGACGGAAAGTTCACCTTTACCACAAAAGAATAATTCACAGTAAACAGTGAATTGGAAAATTAAGATTAAAACAGAAGGCTTGCTTCACATCTTTGTGAGCAAGCCGTTTGTTTTGTAAAAATAAAGTGCAAAACTGTAAAATAAAATTGATAGAATTTTATTTTGTTTTCCATTATAATAATTTTATATTATATAAGGAGTGCTGAATTATGAATTTAGGAAACAGTCTTTTTAATGCACGGAAAAAAAGCGGTCTTTCTCAGGAAGAGGTAGCCGAAAAATTAGGAGTGAGCAGACAAACCGTTTCTAAATGGGAGCAAAACGAAACTGTTCCCGATATATATCAATCGAAAAAATTAGCGGTTATTTACAGAATGTCCTTGGACAAACTTATTGAATTTGATTTTGAACTGAATGAAATTCAGGAAATTATTGATAAGACAAGCGATGAAACAACCAAAAAAATCAACTGGACAAAAGCTTGGAGTAAAAAATATCCAATACTTTCAACATATCAACAGCAAATGGATACAGAGTATTACGGCAAAAAAATCAAAGAACTGCTGAATCATCTGAAAAAAACTTATAACTACGACGATTTAAATGCACTTTTAGTTCTTAAAGATATTATGGCTCATGTATGGAATAAGAAATAAACATTACAAGGAAATTACTTATTCACAAAGATAAAATTAAGCAGATATACCGAATTATAAATCCTATCCAAATTAACAGTCATAGGAGAATACTTATATGCTGAATTTTATTTGATCTTAATTTACAACACATATGTATAAAAAACAATCATTGATTTAATCTTATATTACAGTATTATACACTGTTATAATATATAACATCAGGTCACTTATTTTAATTTAGTGTGGTTTTTACTGTTGTTTTCACAAATCTTTAATGTTGTTTTTTACCACAATCATTGACAAAGAATATAAATAAAAAAATCCCTTTGAGAAAGAAATATTTCTCTCTCAAAGGGTTCAATTTTTATCTTTTTTTATACAGCACTAATTCCGGGTTCAACCCATCCTTCTCATAAGTGCATACAAGCAGAAAATCCATATTTGCTATAACTCCAAAGCATCTTTCACCGCCGAACTCACTTTCAAGTTGATTTCCAAGATATGTCTTTGAGTCATCCAAAAATTTTACCGGATTGCCGTTTGGCAACATATACTCAAGATTTACATACTTTCCTACAAGAGCATTTAATTTTTTAACCTTTGGCAGTCCCTCTATATGAAGTTCGTTTATTTCCCTGATTAGCTGCTGCTTAAATTCTTCAAATTGACCATTGTCACTAAGTTCATCGTAACGCTTCCAGTAATCTAATTTGGGAAGCAAGCCTTTCAAATAAGAACGAACCTGCTCCTCGGTAAAATTTTCACTTACCATATTTTTAACACATACTTCAATCAGGTCATCCATATCATTATAGGTATAAGTTCCGTCAGCATAGCACCACTTGCAATAGTCCTCATTAAATGTACCATCGTAATTATGACTTATGATTGCGTCATCATCAAGCGGCATTCCGCAACACTGGCAGATAAGTTTTCTCGGTGTTCCTAAAAGTGTATTTATTGAAACATCAAAAAACTTAGAGAGCAGTTTTAAGGTTTCTGTATTTGGAATTGTTTCTCCGTTTTCCCAACGGGATACCGCTTGCCTCGTAACATAAAGCTTTTCAGCAAGTTCATCCTGTGACAATCCTTTTTTCGTTCGCAGTTCAAGTATAATATCTTTCGTATCCATTAAAATCACCACCTTGTAAATATTATAATATGTGTTCACTTTATAAACAAGCAACCCGCTGTTGCTTATACGAGTTACTTTTTCTCTCGTGTCAAAACAACTCCGACAACTGAGCCAAGCAGGGCAATCGGTGCTAATCTGACGAACAGCCACTCCAATGCGTGAAAACCTACTCCCATAACTTCTGTTTCGGGTTTATAGGCTCTGGCATCCTCCCAAAGCTGATCATAGGTGTCGTTATCGAGATTCGCAACCTGCTCGGCATAGCTGGCAATGGCGCGGGTTTGGTGAAACGAGTTCCAGTAATCACTGACGGAAGGGTACAGCAGCAAGGACAGCCCTACAAGAAGGATCAGGACTAAAAGAGCGTTTATGAAATTGCCTTGTTTCTTCTTCATGCAGGGTTCTCCTTGCCACTGTTTCCCGGGGAGGGGATGCCTCCCCGGGAAACGGCGGAACTAGGTGTCTGTAAAATTCAAGCGTAATCCGAAATTAGTCATTGGTGCTCATGCGCTTCTTGGTGACCAGCAGCACAACGGCAGCCAGAGCCAGAACGGAGCCCAGGACATAGAACAGGGTGGTGCCCATGCCGCCGGTGGAGGGAAGATTAGTGCCGGTCTTGTTCTCGATGGCAGCAGTAACAGCACCGGTGGATACTTCTCCAGTGAACTTGTCACCGCCACTGAGGGAGGTCAGCGTGGGGTTATCGGAAGATACGTCATGTTCGGCTGTAATGGTAAACTTGATATCCGCAATCGTATTGTACCCAGTAGGCGTGGTGGTTTCGACCAACTTGTAGTCGCCAGCGTCCAGACCTGTCCAAGTAAAGGTGGTCATTTCATCGCCCTTGAGCTCTTCGCCTACTGCCTTATACTCTTCAGCGGCATTCTTCTTATACAGGGTGAAGCCTGCGCCCTCCAGGGGGATAAATTCCTTGTTATTGTCGCTGTCGGTGCCAGTATGGTCAGGATCCTTGGATTCATCATAGTTGGGATTCTTGGTGACCTTGTTCACGATAGTCTTGTAGGTAAATACGATGACAACATCATCGGGGGTCTCGCCGTTTTCGCCGGCCTGCTCATCGTTGGGGTTGTTGGTATAGGTCACATGGGAGGTGTTCTTGTTGCCGGCGGAGCCGATAACAGCATTGCTCTTCAGCGTGGAGGTGTACTCTACAGTGATGACGGAGTCAGCATGGACAAGCGCATTTTCGTTAGAATCCTTGATAGCAGTCAAATCAGCAAACTTAATCTCAAAAGCACAGCCATCCTCGAGCTTAGTAGCAGGGTCAGTAGGAGTAACTACATCATACCCACTGGAAATCCTGGTCCCATCAACATAAACATCAACAGAAGAAGGATTGAAGGTCAGACCGTCGCTTTGTGTATCGTGGAAGGTCAGCTTGTAGCCGTGGGTGTAGTTGTCGTAGTCCTGGGCGATGGTGGCGCTCAGCTTGAAGGGGACTTCATCGCCGATATCGTAGTCGGCGGAATCCTGCCAATCGGTGGTGGTGCCCGTGGTGTCGTTGGTGTCCTTAACCTTCTTATCGGAGGAGGTGGTTCCAACCTTGGGATCGATAATAGTAGGGCCAACTACCTGAACAACATACAGAGAGAGGGACTCGCCCTCACCCACAGGGCCGTTGTCCTTGATCAGATAGTAGCCGGTAGGTACGGACAGCGGACTTCCATTGGAAACCGTACCGGATTTTTCAGAAGTCAGATTCACATATTTCTGAATCTCCGTTAACTTTTCGGTGTTGCTCTTATCATTCACAGCAGCCAGAGCATCCAGAGTGGTCTGATCGACAGCATCTCCTTCGGTGCCGGTGCCGTTCTTGCCCCACTTGACGTTGGACAGGACACCATTATGGAGGTCACCAGTGAAGATCTGGTATACATCATAGGTGCGGGTGCTTCCCTCGGGAGCCGAAATTGTAGCGTTTTCTGCCGCAAACGCGGTAGTGGCCAGGGCGAAGACCATGACCAGGGCCAGCAGAAGGCTGGCGAGTTTTCTTGTGTGTTTCATTGTTTGGTTTCCTTTCTTTGTTAGATTTTGGTTTTGATAAAGCAAGTATACTGTGCGCATCAGAAAGATGCTGAATCCTCCTTTCTGTGCTTAGTATGGTTATACAACAGGAGGAAAGCTGTGCCTGTGAGCAACAGGAAGCCTCCCATGGTATA